>CAMVBZ010000064.1 GCA_947165815.1 uncultured Clostridia bacterium | reverse complement strand
ACCCAAATAAAGATTGAGTCACATATTGAAAAATAATATAACTAAATGTTATAATTATTTATTGAGGTGAATTATGAAATCAAAATATGGTGCATATTGTGGCAAAGTTGTAAAAATCGATTTAACAACAAAAGAAGTTTCTGAGTACCCATTTTCAGATAAAGAAAGAGAATTGTTCCTAGGTGGCAAGATTATGGCTGCCAAGATTATTTATGACAACATAAAAGAAAAGATAGATCCTCTTTCACCTGAAAACATGATAGTAATTGCAACAGGACCTTTAAATGCTGTTGGTGCTCCTTGTTCTTCTCGTTTTGATACATCTACCATTTCCCCATTAACAGGATTATATACATCCTCTAACTGTGGTGGAAACTTTGGTATGGGATTAAAGAGAGCAGGGTATGATGCAATAATTATTACTGGTAAGGCAGATGAACACACATATCTCTACATTACAGAAGACAAGATTGAGTTCAAGAAGGCAGACTTCCTTTGGGGAATGAAAACTCAAGAGGCACAAGAAGCTATTCCAGAGAAGGGAGATAAATTTGTTATTGGACCAGCTGGAGAAAACTTAGTTAGATATGCTTGTGTTGTTTCTAACGAAAGAGCAGCAGGACGTGGAGGTTGTGGTGCTGTATTTGGTTCTAAGAACCTAAAAGGTATAGTTGTTTATGGCACTAAATCTCCAGAGGTATATAACAAAAAGAAATTTGACAAAGTTAACAAGGTATGGACAACAAGACTTAGAAACCATCCATTAACTGGTGCACAATTACCAGAACTTGGAACAGCAGGACTTGTTACTTCAATGCATGCAAAAAATCTTCTTGCAACAAACAATTATAGAAGCGGTAAGTATGAGCACTTTGAAGATGTAAATGGTGAGACTTTGGCAGAGGAATATCTCGTAAAGAATACAGGATGTACAACATGTCCAATTAGATGTGCAAGAGTTGTTAAAGTAGATGGAAAGAATGTTAAAGGTCCAGAGGTTGAAACCCTTGGATTATTCGGACCAAATATTTTGAATAATAATATGCAAGCCGTTTTAGACTGGAACTATCTTATGGATGATCTTGGAATGGATACTATTTCCTGTGGAAATACAATTTCATTTGCAATGGAACTTAATGAGAAGGGAATGTGGAACAACGGTCTTGAATTTGGAAAGATAGACAACATAGCACAAACATTAGATGACATAGCACATAGAAGAGGAATAGGAAATGAACTTGCAGAAGGTAGTAGAATCCTTTCCCAAAAATATGGTGGAAAAGAGTTTGCTATGAATGTTAAAGGATTGGAACTTGCTGCATATGAACCAAGAGGTGCTGTTGGACAAGGACTTGGATATGCAGTTGGTAATAGAGGAGGATGTCACTTAAACGGTGGTTACCTCGTTGTTGTTGAAGGTTTAGGATTAAATGCTAACCCATATACTACACATGGTAAGGCTGAACTTTGTATTACTTTCCAAGACTTAATGGAAGCAGCAAGTGCAGGTGGTAACTGTTTATTTACAACTTATGCATTCTTCCCACAACCATGGGTAGCAAAACCAAACGGATTATTCACAAAGATTATAAACAAGGTTATAACTGAAGTTGGATTCGTACTTAGAATAGTTCTTCGTATTCCAACAGTCCTTGCTATAAATCTTCCACATATGTTGCCACATCCAAAGGCAATAGCAGCAGCTACAGGTATGAAATATACCTTTGGTAAGTTTGTTAGAATGGGTGAAAGAGGATACAACTTAGAGAGAATGATAGATCTCAATCTTGGACTCAATCCATTAGAGGATGACAAACTCCCAGGAAGACTTACAGATGAGTTACAAATCCTAAATAACCCAAAGAGTAAAGTACCACTAGAAAAATTACGTGCAAATTATTATAGAGCAAGATTCTGGTCTAAAGACGGAAAACCAACAAAGAAATTAATTAGACGTTTGAAATTGGAGAAATAATTATGGTTAAAGTAAAGTTTTTTGGAACAGCAAGAGTTCTTTTGAAAGACAAAGAGATGGATGGAGACTTCAAAAACATAAAGGATATGATAGATGCCATATGTGAAAAGTATGGGGTAACCCAAAAAGACATGAAGCAATATTATGTTTATGTCAATGAAGTAAATATTTCAACTCTAAAGAAATACAAAACAGAATTAAAAGATGGAGATGTAGTTTATCTTCTTTCTCCAGCATCTGGTGGTTGATATATGAGTTTATTAAAGAAAAAGACTGTACTCGTTGTTGGCTGTGGAGGTCTTGGCGGGTATGTAATTCAACAATTAGGAAGAATGGATTTAGGCACCCTCATTATTCTAGATGGGGATGTGTTTGAAAAGTCTAATCTAAATAGGCAATTACTTTGTACAAAGTCTAATCTTGGAATTAGTAAGGCACAAGTTTATGCAGACTTTTTAAATGACATTACAGATGCAAAGGTAATTTCTTATTTTGCAAAATTAGATGAATCTAACGCAGACTTAATAAACAAAGCAGATGTTGTTATAGATTGTGTAGATTCAGTTAAGACTAGATTATTCCTTGCAGAGCAATGTAAAAAGAGAGGGAAAATACTTATTCATGCTGGAGTAGATGGAGAATGTGGACAAGCATTTATCTGTTATCCAGATAAGAATACAATGCAAGATTTCTATGGAGAGAGTGAAGAGGTGCCACATAAGACAATATCCTTTAATGTTGGACTTGCTGCATCTTTAGAGACTATGCTTGCATATAGAGTATTAACCAATGATGACGAAGAATACAAAGGAAAGATAATAATCTTTGATCTTCCTTCGGGATTAATAAAGGTGATGAATTTATGAGAAAATTCGGTGTAATAGTTTCATCGGATAGTTGTTATAGTGGAACTCAACAAGATTTGAGTGGTAAGGCTATTGTAGAATACATGCAAAACAGAGGATATGAACTATCTAGAATAGTTATTCTTCCAGATGAAAGAGATATGCTTGCAAACGAAATGAAGAAGTTTGTTGAAGAAGAAGTACCTCTTGTTTTAACAACAGGTGGAACTGGATTTAGCAAAAGAGATGTAATGCCAGAAGCAACAAAGGATGTTATAGAAAGAGAAGCAATGGGCATAGTTGAGGCTATGAGAATGAAATCTTTAGAAATAACAAACAGAGCAATGCTTTCTCGTGCTGTTGCAGGTATATCAAACAACACTCTTATAATAAACATGCCTGGATCTAAAAAGGCGGTTCTAGAAAGTTTGGACATCATCATAGATGCAGTTGAACATGGATTAGGAATATTGCTTGGAGAAGAAAGCAATTGTGGAAGGAAATAAATGAAGTTTTTTAAAGTAACAAGTTTAGAAAACACAATAGAAATAGTGAAGGATAATCTTAATAGTAAGATTATTTCTTCTTGTATTGCCCCTTTAAGAGATTCTTTGGGACTAATGCTGGCTGAAGACATAGTTTCTCCAGAGGTTTCTCCTTTATACAACAGGTCCACAGTAGATGGATATGCAGTTAGAGTACAAGACGTTGGTGCATCCACACAATCCATTCCATCTTTTTTAAAGGTAGTTGGCAATGTGAGAATGGGAGAAAAACCGGATTTTACTTTACAAAGTGGTGAAGCTGCATATGTTGCCACAGGTGCAATGATACCAGAAGGTGCTAGTGGTGTTGTAATGGTAGAGCATATAGATGTTTTAAAAGATAGTATTGCAGTATACACACCAATAGGAAATAATGAGAACATTATTCTTAAGGGAGAAGAAATCCAAGTTGGGCAAGTAGTTGCTAAGAAAGGGGATATTATAGATCCAATTAAGATTAGCATCTTTGCAGGACTTGGTATTGCGCAGGTGCCAGTATATAACAAGATAAAAATTGCAATAATCTCAACTGGTGATGAACTTGTAGATCCATCGGAAAAAGCAGAGAATGGAAAGATTAGGGATATTAATACAGATATGCTTATTTCCTTCGCAAAAACCTATGGTTTTGAAATAGCATACAATACACGAATAAAAGACAATTTAGAAATACTTAAACAAGAAATTGAAAAAGCAGTGGATTTAGCAGACGTTGTATTGCTCTCTGGAGGCAGTTCAATTGGTGTTCGAGACTTTACTAACGAAGCTTTGGAAACACTTGGAGAAATCCTTTTACATGGTGTAGCAATAAAACCAGGAAAACCTACATGCCTAGCAAAAGTAAAAAATAAACTTGTATATGGACTTCCAGGTAATCCTTTTGCAGCACTATTGGTATTTAAGGAACTATGCTGTGATGTTATATATAACATGAGAGGATACACATTAAAACCAAAGACATATGCTTTTGTTAAAACAAACTTTCATTCCACACCAGGAAGAACCACGCTGCAACCTGTATCTATAAAGGTAGAGGATAATAAGATTTATGCAGAGCCATTATTCTTAAAGTCTTCACACCTTGCAACTATGCTTAAAGCAGATGGGTATATAAAAATTAATGCAAATAACGAGGGAGTATATTCAGACACATTGTTGCCTGTTTATGACTTTTATCCAAGTAGGTAAGTATGAGAAATGTTTATATTGAAAACAACTCTTTAAAAGACTCTTTAGATAACTATCTAAAATTAGTTAATGTTGTAGAAACAGAAGAAGTACCAACAATAGAGGCTGTTGGCAGAGTATGTGCTAAAGCTATTTTTGCCAAAGTATGTGATCCTACATACAATGCTTCTGCAATGGATGGTATTGCTGTTTGCTCCATAGATACAGCAAATGCAACAGAGCTTAATCCTTTGGTATTAAAGGAAGGACAATTTGAATATGTAAATACAGGAAATGCTGTTAACCAACCATTTGATAGTGTCATCATGATAGAAGATGTCATTAACAATGAAGATGGTTCCATATCAATTATTGCTCCATCTAAGCCATGGCAACACATTAGATGCATAGGGGAGACAGTTGTTGCAACTGAAATGATATTCCCATCCAAGCAAAGAATTAGAGAATTAGATTTAGGTGCAATACTTGCATCTGGAAACGCAACTGTTTGTGTATATAAAAAACCTAGCGTAGCAGTTATTCCAACTGGTAATGAAATGGTTGAAGATACCAAAGACTTAAAGAAAGGCAAACTCATGGAAAGTAATAGTAGGGTTATGTCTGCTTTAGTTAATAGTTATGGTGGGGAAGCACATAGATATAATATTTGTGTGGATGATGAATCTCTTTTAGAGGAGACCATAAAAAAGGCAGTAAAAGAAAATGATATGGTACTGGTCAATGCTGGTTCATCTGCAGGCACTAAAGACTACACAAAGAGAATTATAGAAAGACTTGGAAAAGTATACACGCACGGACTTGCAATTAAGCCAGGCAAGCCTACAATTCTTGGAATTATAGAGGGCAAACCTGTTATTGGTGTTCCAGGGTATCCAGTTTCTGCTTATATCGTTATGGAGAAGGTTGTAAAAGAAGTTATTGCAAAGATGACTTCAATAAGTTCTCAAACAAGAGACAAGGTAAAAGCAGTAATGACAAAGAGGGTAGTATCTTCATTAAAGAACGAAGAATTTATAAGAGTTGCCCTTGGATTTGTAGATAACAAACTCGTAGCAACGCCTATGGATAGAGGGGCAGCAGCAGTTATGAGTATGGTTAAGGCAGATGGTATTGTGGATGTAGACTGGAATAGTGAAGGTATTGAGGCTGGAGAAGAAGTTGAGGTTGAATTATATCGTCCACTAGATGAGATTAAAAAGAAACTAGTTATTATTGGAAGCCATGATGTAGTTATAGACATTATCGGAGATAGCTTGCCAGTTTCTAGTGCACACGTTGGATCTATGGGTGGTATCCTTGCTATCAAAGCAGACTCTGCACATATTGCTCCAATACATCTTTTAGACAAAGACACAGGAGAATACAATATTCCTTTTATAAAGAAATATTTTGAGCAAGATATGGCTTTAATTAAGGGACTCGGAAGAACGCAAGGAATAGTTGTTCCTAAGGGAAATCCAAAAGGTATTAAATCTGTTGCAGACTTAAAGGGTGGTAAGTTCTCATTTGCAAATAGACAAAATGGGGCAGGAACTAGATTACTCTTTGATTACCAACTTTCTAAGTATGGCATAGATAAGAATGAGGTTGTTGGATATGAAAAAGAATACACAACACATCTTGCAGTTGCATCAGCAGTATTAAATGGCGTAGCAGATTGTGGAATGGCGGTTCTATCAGCAGCTAATATTATGGGATTAGATTTTATTCCTGTTGGTGAAGAAAGTTATGACTTCTTAGTAAGAGCAGATATGCTTGAAGATGAAAGAATAAAGAAGTTTATAGCAACAATTCAAAGTCCAGAATTTAGAGCAAAAGTAGAAGAAATTGGTGGATATACATTCAACGATATAGGAAAGGTAACAATAGTAAAATGTTAGACGGATTTGGCAGAAATATAGACTATTTGAGAGTATCTATTACAGATAGATGCAACTTTAGATGTTTGTATTGTATGCCAGAAGAAGGAGTGCCTAAAAAAGACCATAATGACATACTTTCTTTTGAACAAATGGAGAGTATAGTTGAGGTTCTAGCAGAGCTCGGAATAAAGAAAATTAGGGTTACTGGAGGAGAGCCTTTAGTTAGAAAAGGATGTATAGATTTCATAGATAAAATTGGGAAGATAAATGGTATAGAACAGGTATGTTTAACAACTAACGGTTTTTATATTAATTCTCACAAACAAGAACTTAAAAATATCAAATTAGACCTTTTAAATATCAGTTTGGATTCATTAGACCAAAACAAATTTAAAACAATAACTCGTATTGGAGATATAAAAGAAGTCCTTCAAGGAATAGATGTAGCAAGGGAAATTGGGATAAAAAATATCAAGATAAATGCTGTTTTAATGAAGGGTATAAATGATAACGAAATAAGAGATTTTGCAGAGTTTGGGAAAGAGAAAAATGTAAAGGTAAGATTTATAGAAATAATGCCTTTTAGCGTTTGCAATTCCTTTGAGAAATATGGCATAGGTGCAGATGAGATTATTAAAAAATATGATCTCATAAGAACGCCAGACAAGGATTACTCAAACAATATTGAAACATACAAATTTAAGGATGGACTAGAGGTTGGATTTATAAGGCCTATATCCAACAAATTCTGCCCAGCTTGTAATAGGATAAGACTAACTGCAGAAGGAAAGTTATTGCTTTGCTTGCACGGAACAGCATACATAGATTTAAAAGACAAACTTGGAAACAAGGAAGCAATAAAAGAAGCAATCTTAGAAGGAATAAAAAATAAGCCAAAAGAACATGGAATAGATTTAGGTGTTATTCAAAATAGAGAAATGAATAGCATTGGAGGTTAAGATGGGATTAAGTCATGTAGATAAGAATGGGGTAAAGATGGTAGATGTTGGCGAAAAGGAAAACACCAATAGAGTTGCTAAGGCACATGCTCTAGTAAAAATGAAGAAAGAAACAATTCAAGCATTAGTAGATGAAAAGACGCCAAAGGGAGATGTTTTAAATACTGCTAGAATTGCAGGTATTTCAGCAGCAAAGAAGACTTCAGAACTAATTCCAATGTGTCATACAATCCCACTTAATTATGTTAAGGTAGATTTTGAAGTGAAAGAAGATGAAATAGAGATTATTACAGAAGCAAGTGCATATTGGAAAACTGGTGTTGAAATGGAAGCACTTACAGCAGCTTCAGTTGCAGCATTAACAATCTATGATATGTTAAAAGCAGTAGATAAGAGAATGAGTGTAGAAGAAGTTTATCTCATTTCCAAAGATGGTGGAAAGAGTGGACATTTTGAGAGGTAATTATGGCAAAAGTAGTATCTTGTAACATAAGCGAAAAGAAAGGCGAAATTAAGCATGCTGTAGATAGTGTTGTTCTCATAGAAGATTTTGGAATTGAAGGGGACGCACATGCTGAAAAAGGTAGCAAAAGACAAATAAGCTTATTGGGCAGAGAAAGCATTAAAAAGATGGAAGATCTTGGAGTAAAAGGTCTTTGCTTTGGTAAGTTTGCAGAGAATCTAACAACAGAAGGAATTGAGCTATATACACTCCCAGTTGGTACTCAATTAAAAATTGGAGAGACTATTCACGAGGTTACACAAATAGGAAAGAAGTGCCATGCAGAGGTTGGTTGCGAGGTTGCAAGAACCGTTGGAATGTGCATTATGCCTAAGGAAGGTATCTTCACAAAGGTTATAAAGGGTGGCGTTGTTAAAGTTGGAGACGAGATAACAGTATTGTAAAATCATTAGCAATTGATTTTAAGTACAAAGGTGTGGTAAAATGGATGCTATGAAAAAAAGAGAGATCGGAAGAGCACACGTCTGAACTCCAGTCACACGCTCGAATC
>CAMVBZ010000063.1 GCA_947165815.1 uncultured Clostridia bacterium | reverse complement strand
GGGAGACATTACATACAATGGCGTTTTGGAAGTTTTAGGAGCAAATGATCCAGATACTATAGAAAGATTCCTAGTTAGCATTATTGAAGGAGACTTGGAAGGAACTCTTAACATCATAGATGAACTTTGTGCAAAGGGAAAGAGTGTTACAGTATTAACACAAGACCTTGCAGAAGCAATTAAGAATATCATTTATATTAAACTTTGTAAGGATGCAAAGAGTTTGGTTAACCTTCCTTCAGATGTATTTGAAAATTATAAAGAATTAGGTAAATCCATAACAGTCCAAAGAGGATTACAAATGATAGAGAAACTAAATTCTTTATATGCACAATATCGTATTTCAACACAACACAGAATCATTTTTGAGAGTGCTGTATTATCTTTAGCAAGTAATGAAGCACAAAATGAGGTAGATTTATTAAAGAGAAAAGTTTCAACATTAGAAAAGGCTATAGCTGGTGGTGTACAAGTTAAATCTGCACCTACTCAAGCAAAAGCACAAGCACCTAGAGTAGAAATTTGGAGTACTATTGTTAAAGAATTAGAGAGAAGAGGATATGGCTTCTTAGCTCTTGCAGCTACTAACGTAGAATATGAGGAAACAGATACAACTTTCACAGTTAAGGTTGCAGAAAAATCCAATTATGATATGTTAACAAGCACAGTAAAACCTGTTGGAACAATTAATAGTAAGAGTAATAGAGAAGTAATTAATGAAATCTTCACAGGAATAAGCAATAAAAAACTAGATATAGTTTGTGAAGTAAAAGTTAATAAAGACACGGCACTTCCTTTTGTAAAGGAAATGTTTGGAAACAGATTAAATACAAAATAATAGGAGATAAACTATGGGACACGGATATCCAGGTGGTGGATTTGGTGGTGGCGGTAACATGCAACAACTAATGAAACAAGCACAAGCAATGCAAAGAAAATTACAAGAAGCACAAGAACAACTTGCAGAAGAAGAAGTTGAAGGAACAGCAGGTGGCGGAGTTGTAACAGTTACCCTTAAGGGTAATAAAACACCAGTTGCAGTATCTATTTCTAAAGATGTAGTAGATCCAGAAGATATCGAAATGTTAGAAGATATGGTTCTTGCAGCACTTCAAGATGCAAATAAGAAAGCAGATGAGTTATCCCAAGAATTAATGGGACCACTTGGCGGAGCAGGATTATTCTAATATGCAATACATTGAACCATTAGCAAAACTTATAGCACAATTTGGCAAGTTGCCTTCTGTTGGTCAAAAGACAGCAGCAAGGTATGCCTATGCTTTATTAAATTGGTCTAACGAAGATATAGAGCAGTTTGCAGATGCAATTAAAGAACTTAAAGAAAAGGTTCATTTTTGTTCTATTTGTGGAAACTATACAGAGGATGATATTTGTGATATCTGTAAAGAGAGAAAGGCAGAAACCATTTGTGTAGTTACAGAACCAAAAGATATTAAAGCTCTAGAAAAGATAAAAGGATATACTGGAGTATATCATGTTCTTGGTGGTGTTATTTCTCCAATGGATGGTATAGGTCCAGAGCAATTAAGAATTAAAGAATTAATTGCAAGATTAACACCTGAAGTTAAAGAAGTAATACTTGCAACCAATCCAGATGTTGAAGGAGAGGCTACAGCAATGTATCTAGCAAGAATTATTAAACCTCTTGGGATTAAAGTTACAAGAATAGCTAGGGGATTGCCAGAAGGATCTATAATTGAATTTGCAGATGAGAATACACTTCAAAGAGCATTATCTAGCAGAATAGAAATTTAATAGATTTTCAATATTCTAACCAAATAAAATAAGAGACCCGATTTATACCGAGTCTCTATTTTTATGCTGTGTTTTTAATTATTCTTGTGTTTGTTTTCCTACAACAGATTCAATGAAGTATCCAAAGTGTTCTTGTCCAACTTCATCATTCTTAAATACTGCAGTTGTGTTTAAGATTTTTTCGCAAGTCTTGTTAATGTATTGTGTAATTGCATTTCCTGCTTTGCTTTCATGAATATTTGTTCCTGCATCCATAGCAAGTTGTGCAATCATGCCAAGGTGTTTATGGAGTGGATGTTTCTCATCTGAGAGTTCCTTAAATGGAATTGGATCTGCACTTGTTAATAAGTCTTTAATCATCTTCATTTCAGATTCTAAACGTCCTGGCAAAATAAATCTTCCTGTTGCTTCGATAATTCCAATACCTTCTTTTTTGATATTGTGCATATCTTCTGTTGGATGATATATTCCATATGGATGTTCTTTGTCTGTTCTGTTGTTTCTTAAGATTAAGTCTAATCTATATTCTCCATTATTCATGCACATAATTGGAGTGATTGTGTTGTGTGGTTCGCCATTTGTGTTTGCAAGGATACCAACAGCTTCGTCTGAATAGTTTTCCCAAGCCTTTCTAAATGTTTCTGCAACTTCGATAACTTGTGACTTGATCTTGCTTTCAATTCTTACAACAGAGTTGTACCAGTCTACTATAGAAACGTTTACATTAGGATATCCAATGTAGAAGAAGTTTCTTCTTGAACCTCTACTAAAGATTGGTAATACCTTTGCACCACCTTGGTAATGGTCATGAGCAAGGATTGAACCACCAACGATAGGTAAGTCTGCATTAGAGCCAATAAAATAGTCTTCAAAGATATCAACAAAGTCTGCCATTCTAACGAATGTATCTCTGCTTATCTTCATTGGTCTATGTTCTGTTGCAAAAGCAATTAGATGTTCTTGGAAATAGTTGTATGGAGAGAATTGGAAGTTCCATTCTTCGCCACCTAATTCAATTGGTATGGTTCTAAGTGTTTGACGTGCTGGACGTGCAGCATTGCCAACAAAACCAACGTTTTCTATACAAAGCATACATTTTGGATAACCAGATTGTGCAAGTTTTGCTTTAGCAATTTGTTCTGGAGTTTTCTCTGGCTTAGAAAGGTTGATTGTAATATCTATCTTTCCATACTTGCCTTCGCAGTTCCACATAATGTTTTTGTCTATATCTGGTTTACGCATATATGTTGTTTTCCAACCAAAGTCATAAAGCCATTTTGCAGCTTCCATATTTCCTTCTTTATATGCGATGTTTTCAAACTCTTCAATAACAGAACTTGGTGGAGGAGTGATTGCTCCAACTATTCTTGTTTGGAAGTTAATTTCTTCGTCCTTTGTTATAAGGCCTTGTTCTAAAGCATATGCACAAATATTATCTAAAAGATAATAAATGTCATCACTTGGGTCTGTGATATCAGATGGTTCTGCAATTTTAAGAATATCTAGGAGAGCGTTTTTTGCATAAATTAAATCTACATCTGGCATACCTAATTTGTTATAGGCATAGTTAACTAAAGCATTAACAGCCTGTTTTGCTTTTTCTAATGTGTTAATTGAATTGCTCATAATCCTCCGATTAAATACCAACAAAAGCTGGATTTTATTGCAAAATTAAATTGTTGTGTGGTATAATTTAAAAACTAATTTATTAAATTATAAACTAAGGGAAATGAAATGGCAACAGATTATTTTAATATTTTAAGACGCAATTCTTCATTTTTAAATGATTGTGTATCCCTTTATGGACTCACCACAGACGAAATCACAGCAAGATATGCAACACTCCTTGGCGAGTACGAGGAACAATTTGGGAAGATGGGAGATTTCTTCTTTTCTTCTCCTGGAAGAATTGAATTAGTTGGAAATCATACAGATCATAATGGTGGAAAGGTTATAGCAGCAGCAGTATCTATAGATATAGCAGCAGTTGTATCTCCAAGTGCAGATGGAATCATCCGTATTTGGAAAGATGGTTTTATGGTAGAAGTAGATACAAGCAAAGAGTTTGAACCAGACAGAGAAATTAAAGGGCCATGGGCACTTGTTATTGGTGTTGTAGAGTACTTTAAGAAAGCAGGAATGCGTGTAGGTGGATTTACAGCCACAATGCATACAACAATACCACTTGGCGCTGGTGTAAGTTCTTCATCTGCTTATGAACTTATGACTGCAGAAATTCTCAATACATTCTATAATGACCGCAACTTAGATGTTACATTTAAAGCCCTTGCATCCCAATATAGTGAAAATAATTATTTATTTAAACCTTCGGGTTTAATGGACCAATTAACCATTTCTGCAGGTGGTGTATCTTTAATGGATTTTGCAAATCTTAAAGCACCAACAATAGAGAGTACAGTTTGGGAATTTAAGAACCTAGATGTCTTTGTAATTGCAACAGGTGGAGATCATAGTGATTTAACAGATGATTACGCAGCAATTAAGAGTGAAATGAATTCTGTTGCAAAATACTTTAACAAGGATATTTTAAGAGAAGTAGACCCAGCCGAGTTTACTGCTAAGAAAGAAGAGATTAGAAAGGTGGTTGGAGACAGAGCAATAGACAGAGCAGAGCACTTCTTTGAAGAGAATGAAAGAGTAGAAAAAGCATTTAGAGCAGTACAGAAAAAGGATGAAAAGACATTCCTTGCATGCATAAATGAATCTGGTTTAAGTTCTAGATACAAACTCAAAAACTGTTATTCAGAAAAAGCAGGAAATCACAATATAGAAGAAGGTCTAGACAAAGTGGCAAAAATTAAAGGTGTTGTTGCATCTCGTGTACATGGTGGCGGATTTGCAGGTACTATTTTAGTATTTGTTAAAAAGAATCGTTCAGATGCAGCACAAGAGGAATTCAATAAAATATTCGGTGAGGAGTCCGTATTTAAGGTTGCAATTAGAAAACCAGGTGCAACTTGTGTGGCTAAAATAAGTTAATGGATACAATACTTTCAATAAATAGAACAGCGTTTACAATAGGATCATTAGAAGTTCAGTGGTATGGATTACTAATTACCATTGGTATGATTATAGCCCTTATTATTGCAATGGTTCATATGAAGCAAATTGGACATCATGCAGATGAGGCAATAGAGTTATTCTTGTGGGTAGTACCACTTGGTGTAATCTTTGCAAGATTATTATATGTATTTGTAAGACCAGAAGAGTATTTCTACAAATGGACATCCTTTGATGACTTTATCAACATGATAGCCGTATGGCAAGGCGGATTAACAATCATTGGTGGTATTTTAGGTGGAATGCTTGGTATTGTTATTTATTCCATAATACATAGAAGCACAATCTCTTTAGGACAAGCCTTAGATATAGTTGCAATTCCTGTAATATTTGCACAAGTAATTGGAAGAGTAGGAAACTACGTAAACCAAGAAGCATTTGGTGCCGCAATTACAACAGCATCTATGCAACATTTCCCAATAGCAATATACATTACAGATCCTAGTGGTGTGGCAGAGGAATTCTATCCAGAAGTTATGCGTTTAATTTCAGAAAATGGTGGTGGATATTGGTTTGCTGCAACATTCTTCTATGAACTTGCATGGAACTTTGTTGGATTTATACTCTTAACAATAATCTTTAGAAAGAATAGAAAGATGCCAGGACTTCTTGCATTTGTATATCTTTCATGGGAATGCATAATTAGAGGATTACTAGAGTATATTAGAATGGACTCTGTTCCTATTACACAAGTCCTTTGTTGGACAGCACTTCCAATAATAATTGTCCTTGGAGCATGCTTCGTTTGGTACAGGTTAAGCAAGGTAAGTTATTTAAAGATGAAATTCTTAACAGAAGCAGGGACTGTTTCTAAAGTTAATATAACCAAGTTTGATGCTTGGAACTTTGCGTTTGTAGGAAAACTACTAAATCCAGAGAAGAAGATTTCTAAGGTGTTTAGTTGGCTTTATTCTATTAACTCAAAGAGAATTTATGAAATGCAAATATACGCTCACTATGTGAGAGAAGATAAGAGGGTAAAATGATTAACGAAAAAAGAAATTTAACTATGTTAACAGACCTTTACCAATTAACAATGGTAAATGGATATCTAAAATATGGTCTAGATTCTAGAAAAGCAGCATTTGATTTGTTCTACAGAGGCTCAGGTGGCTTTGGATACGCAATTGCAGCAGGACTTGAACAAGTTGTCGAATACATCAAAGATCTTCATTTCAGCGAAGAAGACATTGCATATTTAAGAAGCCAAAACATTTTTGGAGAAGAGTTTTTAGATGCATTAAGAAAATTCAAGTTCACAGGTTCTATAAAAGCAGTTCCAGAGGGCACACTTATATTCCCATATGAACCTATTCTTACAGTAGAAGCACCTTTATTCCAAGCACAGCTTATAGAGACTTCTATACTTTGTATAGTAAATCACCAAACTTTAATTGCCACAAAAGCAGCAAGATTATGTGAATGCACAAAGCATCCAATTTCTGAGTTTGGTTTAAGAAGAGCTCAAGGACCAGATGCAGGTTTATATGGAGCAAGAGCAGCATATATAGGTGGTATTCATTCCACATCTGACGTACTTGCTGGAGAGATGTTTGGCATACCAATTAAAGGAACACACTCACACAGTTGGGTAATGTCCTTTGATTCAGAGTTAGATGCATTTAGAAAATATGCAGAGTTATATCCAGATGGTTGTTTGTTGTTAGTAGACACATACAACACATTAAAGAGTGGTATTCCTAATGCAATAACAGTATTTAAAGAACTTGAAGCAAAGGGACACAAACCAGTTGGAATCAGATTAGATAGTGGAGACCTAGCATACCTTTCTAAGGAAGCTAGAAGAATGCTAGATGAAGCAGGTTTTAACTATGTTAAGATATTCGCATCCAATGATATGGATGAAGATATTCTTCTTGCTTTGCAAGCACAAGATGCAAAGATAGACATTTATGGAATTGGAACAAAGCTTATCACATCATTCTCAAATGCATCTTTAGGTGGAGTATATAAACTCTGTGCTATGGAAAATAGTGAAGGTGTTATAGAACCAAAGATTAAGATTTCTAACAGCCGTGAGAAGATTACAAACCCAGGAATTAAAAAGATATGTAGAATATACAAATCCAATGGAATGGCAGCAGCAGATCTTATTTGTTTGGCAGATGAAGAAATTAATACAAGTGAGCCATTAACAGTATTCCATCCAGAGCAAACATGGAAGAAAACAACATTTGAAAACTACACAGTTCGTGAACTAATGGTTCCTATCTTTAAAGATGGTGAATTAGTATACAAACTTCCAACACTCCAAGAGATAGGAGAGTACGAACAAAAGAGCATATCTGAATTCTTCCCAGAGTATAGAAGAGTTATTAATACCCAAGACTTCAAGGTAGACCTTTCTGAAAAACTTTGGATACTTAAAAATAAGATGTTGGGTGGAAGATAAAACTATATTAGGTATAAAAAATAAGCACCTAGAAAATCAACTAGGTGCTTTTTATATTCAGTTTGTTAGGATTATAAAGACAATGCGAAGGATTTAAGTGTATAAGTTACGCTTCCTTCAACAATTTGTGTAATCATATGTCTAATTTTAAAACCATTAAATTCTACATCATTTTTTGCATACCAAATCTTTTGGGAAGAACCTGCAACTTTTGTGCTTCTAGAAATGTTAATTGCATAAGACTCATATGATACTTTATTGTTGTCTGCATCTAATACATTTGTTGTAATGTTTGTTGTTCCATCTGATTTTGCTGTAATAGATGCGGATGCTTGTTCATCTGCTGTAACTACTGGAACGTTGAATGAAAGTGAGAATCCAGAACCAAAGATGCTATTATTTACACCTCTTAATGAATTATGGAATTCATTGTTGTCATAAACCTTCACACCAACTGTTACATGTCCTTCTTTTGTTCCTGAAGTAATTAAAGTGTAGTTGTAATCTTTTCCAGAGTATGAACCATATTCTGTGAAGTCATTGCTAGATCCTGTTACCTTCTTGTATGAAGCAACTGGTTTTAGGAATGTAGATGTTACACCACTAACTGCAGAAACTAAGAAATAGCAAGCTGTCTTTGAAGAATATCCATCTGACATTGTTAATTCAGAAGTGAAGAGATAACCCTTGCCACAATCTGTTACTTTGTTGTAGTCAGAAAGAACAACTTCTTGTCCAGCTGTGAAATACTTAATTGTTGTCTTATATGTACCTGTTGCACTATTGGATGAATTTGTTACATCATATGTATAGGACTCTGTTGCACCATTTTGTAAATTAAAGAATACGTTCTCAATTTGTCCTTCGGTTGTAGCCCTATTACATGCTGTTGCACCAAAAGCAACTGCACATACAACTAATATTAATAATAATGATAAACCTAACTTTTTCATAATGGTTAGATTATATAACTAAAACTATAATCTGGCAAATAAATTATTTAATAGTAAAGTCTAAAACAAAAAAAATAAAAAAAATTTTACAAGTCCCTTTTTTGGTACAAATGTTGTCGTATAATCAACTAAGTTTTTATTCTTTGCATCTGTTAGATACAGCA
>CAMVBZ010000062.1 GCA_947165815.1 uncultured Clostridia bacterium | reverse complement strand
CTTTTTAGGTGCTGGTGTTTCCTCTTGAACAGGTTCTTCAACAGGTGCTTCTTCGCCCACTATAGGTTCCTCAACTTTGTCCTCAACAGGTGCTTCTTCAACAGGAGCATATCTTTCTTGTTCCATCATTTCAGCAGCATCTTCAAGGGATCTCTTAACTGGTGCTTCATAGTTTGCAGCAGCTGGATCTTCTTCCATTGGGATTGTTTCTTCAACTACAACTGGTTCTTCTTCCTCTTTCTTTTCTTCTTCATAACGTTGTTCGATGATAATCTTGTCTTGAGGAATATTAATACCAACTCTGTCTCCCTTGAGCCATTCATAATCTGTATCTACGAAGAAGTCATAGTTGTCATCTGTCTTAACGATACATTGATAATAGCTTCCTTTATAGATTGCACTAACAACTGTTCCTTCGATAACACCATCTTCTGGGTCGTCTGTAATTTCTACATCATCAAAGTCTACTGTTGCTGTTACTAATGTTCCAGCATCGAGGGTAGAGTTACAATCAAAGTGACCGCCACAAATATCGACAACGTTTTCTGAAATCATGTATGTTTCAATTGTGTTGATAATTCTTGCTTTGTGCATAATATGGAAGTCGAATGGTTTGATATAAAGTGCGATTTCACTTTCTGGTTCGAAGTATTGAGTGTTATGTACAACGAGTTCGTTTTCACCAGTTTGAACAGTAATTAAGTAGTGGTCTCCCTTGAATACGCAGGAGATAACTCTTGCAGATACTGTATTTTCTTTTGCGTTCTTAATTTGTATGTCTTCTGGACGGATAATTACGTCTACAGGTTCATTCTTCTTGAATCCTTTGTCTACGCATTCAAATATTGTTCCACTAATATCAACCTTAAAGTCCTCAACCATTGTTCCAGAGAGAATATTACTTTCACCGATGAAGTCTGCAACGAATGCATTTGCTGGTTCGTCATAGATTGTCTTTGGTGTAGCAATTTGTTGAATTAAACCATCTCTCATAACAATAATCTTATCTGACATTGTTAAAGCTTCTTCTTGGTCGTGTGTTACGTAAATGAATGTAATACCGAGAGTGTTATGCATATTCATTAATTCGAGTTGCATATCTTTTCTCATCTTTAAGTCCAATGCTCCGAGTGGTTCATCTAAAAGTAAAACTTCTGGTTCGTTAACAATAGCTCTTGCAATAGCAACTCTTTGTTGTTGTCCACCAGAAAGGGAAGTAACGCTTCTATGACCATAGTCTTCAAGGTCAACCATCTTAAGTGCAGCATTTACTTTCTCTTTAATTTCTGCTTTTGTGTATTTACGGAATGTTTGAACTCTTTCGCCTTTCTTATTGTATTTAACATTATCTGGAACTGCCTTAAGTTTTAAACCAAAAGCGATGTTCTTGAAAACGTTAAGGTGTGGGAATAAAGCATACTTTTGGAATACAGTATTAATCTTTCTTTGATATGGTGGGATATTAGTAATATCTTTTCCTTCAAAGAGGATTGTACCTGATGTTGGATTTTCAAAACCAGCGATCATTCTTAAAGTTGTTGTCTTTCCACAGCCAGAAGGCCCTAAGAAAGTAACGAATTCGCCACGTTTAATATTAAAACTGGCGTTCTTTACGGCATCCTTACCATCGTAAGTTTTTGTTACATTTTTTAATTCAATGATATAATCTTTTTTCTCTTCGTTTCTCATTTCCTCTCCTTTTTTATATTGAATTAAAATGTTGGTGGTGAGGCAACCCAAATAAAAGTAGCAACTTCATCTGTGTTGTTCTCGATATTGTGAGGCTTATCGGACGAGAAATAAAATGCTTGTCCAGCCTCAACTTTGCTCTTGTTTTTGCCAATAATTAAAACTATTGTGCCTTTTAAAACGTATCCAAATTCTTCGCCATCATGAGGGATGTCTTCTTCCATAGTGGAGTGTGGTTTTAAGTCAACACGAATAGGTTCCATTTCATTTTTTTGTGCGTTTGGGATTAACCAGTTAATAGTATAGTCATCGGTTTCTTTTTCAATGAAATCTTGTTCGCCAAAAACTATCTTGTCTGATTTAGTCTCTGAAAAGAATTGTGCAGGTGTTGTCCCTAATGCATTTAGTATGTCTAAAAGTGAAGTGATAGATAAAGAATTATTGTTATTTTCTACCTGCGAAATAAAACCCTTTGTGAGTTCACATCTGTCAGCAAGTTCTTCTTGTGTTAGACCAACTTGAAGGCGTAAATTTCTAATTTTTTCACCAATATCCATGTGCACCTCTTTGGTTTTGTTAAAGTAATTTTTTTGTTTAGTAAAAATAAACTTAAATGCATTATATATATTGTATATATACGTGTCAATAAAAAAATATAAATATTTATAGGAATTTAATAAAAAAATTATTGAGCAATTTTCATTAAAATAGGGAAGTGATCGCTTGAATAAACTCCATTGTATGTTTTATCTACAACTTTGTATGAGTTTACAGTTATATCATAAGAGGTAAAGAAGTAGTCTATTCTAGCATTATTAAGGATTCTTCCATAGGCATGATATGTTGCACCTGGACCGAGATATTTTTCTGAAGCAACAATTTGAGCATCGTTTAAATCATGGGATAATGCACAGTAATATGTATCACTTCCAACGAAGTCATTCATATCTCCCATAAGCATAAATGCACCTTCCGAAATTTTATCTCCAAGTCTATCAAAAATAACACCAATGCCTTTAATACGAGCCTCTTCGCCAATGTGATCTAAGTGGGTATCTACTATAGTATATTTTTTGTTTGTAACTGTATCTGTAGCATAGACATAGGTGGCAATTCTCATACATGCTGCGTCCCAACCCATACTAGGGACATCTGGTGTTTCTGAAAGCCAGAATATACCTTTATCTTGTATGGTGAATCTATCGCTTCTAATCGCAATAATTGCACCTTCATTATCACTTCCACCTCTATATCCTTCTATGAATGTGTATCCAATCAAATGTTCTTTTAAAAATTTATATCCGAGCTTTTGAACTTCTTGGAAAGAGATGATGTCTGGTTCGTTTTCTTGCATTTCTTTTATAATTAATGGTGCTCTATAGAAGAAACTCTTTTTAAACATATCGTCAAAGGTATAACATCTTATGTTAAAACTCATTACGGTAATTTCGTCAGATGCTTCCTTTTTAGATACATCATATGTTTCTTTACAAAGGGAATAGCGTGTGTAATAAGGGTAACGAATACAAGTCCAAACAACTGCACCTAGTAGGGATGCAATTATAAATGAGATTACGATAATGTATAAGACCTTGTTTTTCATATATGTTCCTTAAATAGCATTCTAACCATTTTATATTCTAAATACAATAATAAAAAGTCCCAAATCTTTCGAAATGGGACTAATTTTATTTAACTTTTACGGTATTAATACATTCCGTCCATTCCACCTTGTGGAGGAGCTACTGGAGCTGGAGGAGTAGGAATATCTGTTACCAATGCTTCTGTTGTTAAGAGTTGAGCTGCAACTGAGGATGCATTTTGAAGAGCACTTCTTGTAACCTTAGTTGGATCGATAATACCAGCTGCGATCATATCAACATATTCATCTTTTGCTGCATCGTAACCATAATATTTCTTCTTAGATTCAAGTATCTTTGCCTTAACTACGCCACCATCAATACCTGCGTTCTCTGCGATTTGTCTAATTGGAGCTTCAAGAGCTTTAATAACGATATAAGCACCTGTCTTAACATCTCCTTCAAGGCTTTCGCATTCACTCTTTAATGTATTAATAATGCTGAGGAGTGCAACACCACCACCAGGAACAATACCTTCTTCAACAGCTGCACGTGTTGAGTTGAGAGCATCTTCCATGCGGAGTTTCTTATCTTTCATTTCAACTTCTGTTGCTGCACCAACGCCGATAACTGCTACGCCACCAGCAAGTTTTGCAACTCTTTCCTTGAGTTTTTCTTTCTCATAATCTGAAGTTGTGTTATCAAGTTGATTTCTGATTTCATTAACTCTATCTTCAACTCTTGACTTATCGCCAGCACCATCAATAATAGTTGTTGCTTCTTTGCTTACGATAACGCTCTTTGCTTGTCCAAGCATATCTAATGTTACATCTTTAAGTTCATAACCGAGGTCTGAAGAAATATATGTACCACCAGTAAGAATTGCAATATCTTCAAGATAAGATTTTCTTCTGTCACCAAAGCCTGGAGTCTTAACTGCACAGCAGTTAAATACACCTTTAAGTTTATTAACGATAATAGTTGTTAATGCTTCGCCTTCGATATCATCTGAGATTATTAAGAGTTTCAAACCATTCTTAACAATTTGTTCAAGTAGTGGAAGGATTTCTTGGATGTTGCTAATCTTCTTATCTGTAATAAGGATATATGGATTATCCAATTCAGCTTCCATCTTATCTGTATTAGTTACAAGGTAAGGGGATACATAACCACGGTCGAATTGCATACCTTTAACAACACTTAATTCTGTTGTCATACCTTTGCCTTCTTTAAGGGTTATAACACCATCTTTACCAACTTCTTCCATTGCATCTGCGATAAGGTTACCGATTTCTTCATCTCCTGAAGAGATTGCAGCAACTTGAGCAATAGATTTCTTATCTTTTACAGGTTGGGATAATTTCTTTAATTCTTCAACTGCTTTATCTGTAGCGAATTGAATACCTTTCTTTAAAACCATTGGGTTTGCGCCAGCAGCAACATTTCTTAATCCATCTTTTACAATTGCTTGTGCAAGAACGGATGCTGTTGTTGTACCATCTCCAGCTACATCGTTAGTTTTTGTGCTAACTTCACGGATGATTTGTGCTCCCATGTTTTCGAATGGGTCTTCGAGAGTGATGTCTTTTGCGATTGTGACACCATCATTTGTTACTAATGGACCGCCATAGGATTTATCTAGAACAACGTTACGTCCTTTTGGTCCGAGTGTGATTTTAACTGTATTTGCTAGTGTATCTACACCCTTTTCTAGAGCTTTTCTAGCTTCTTCACCATATAAAAATTGTTTTGCCATAATAAACTCTCCTTATTTTTCAATTATTGCAAGAATATCTGCTTGACGAACTATAGTTACTTCTTGTCCATCTACTTTAACATCTGTTCCTGAGTATTTAGCGCAGAGGACTATATCTCCGACTTTAACTTCCATCTTAAGATCTTTGCCTTCTGGTGTACCGCCAGGACCAACTGCTAATACTTCTGCCATGTCTGGTTTTTCTTTTGCTGCATTTGTGAGAATAATACCACTTTGGGTTTGTTCTTCTGCTTCGACTTTCTTTATTACAACTTTGTCGAATAAAGGTTTAATAGTCATTTATATTGCCTCCTTAGAGATTTATTTTCTTAATTTCTAGCACTCAAAATATGAGATTGCTAACAATATAACAAATTGTTTGCCAAAAGTCAACATAATAATTAGAAAATTATTGTCAAATATAATCTTTGGAGAAGAATCTCTCATGTGCGGAAAACGCACAAGTTCAAATAGAGGGGATGGCAGTCTTTTCTGAAAAGGCTTATTTTAAAAAAATTAAATATTTTTTGTAGACTGCTAGAAACTGTGATATAATTAATGCCAGTTTAGGTTAAGTGGAAATTGATTTAATATGAGTAACAATAGTGTTTTTAATGCAGCAGTGTGTATAATGGGAATACTAATCCTTACTATACACGTTATTAATTTGCTAGTTAAGAAAGAAAAGAGAAAGGATGAATATAGCCTTATAAACTTCTTCCTTTTTACTATTTTTCATTTTGCCACATATCTAACATTTACTATTGTTAAATTATATTATACAAGCAATGCTTATATTATTGCGTTCTATACAATATTCTACATTATGAACAATATGGAATTATTCTTATTGTTTAGATATATGCAACACTATGTTGAATTAGAACCTAAACTAAATAAAATATTAACAATTGTTAATATATGCTTATTTGGAATATTCGTTATTTTAGATTTTGTAAATATAGGAACAGGTATATTCTTTACTGCTAATAATGGGGAATATTTACGTAGCAGTACAATGATAATCTCACAAGGATATCAGTTCATAATGTTTACAGTTGTATTCTTTGTTACCATCCTTAATAAAAAGCTGAAGATATATGAAAAGATTGCATTTGCTGTTTATTGCTTATTGCCTGTAATAGCTATTGTTTTGCAGAATATTTTCAAAGGTTATGCTATAGCATATTTATCCATTATTATAGCAATTGAAGTATTGTTCTTATTCAGTAATGTACAAAGAAATATGGAATTATCTAAGCAAAAACAACAAAATGCTGAAGCGCAGATAAAATTGATGTTATCGCAAATACAACCACATTTTATTTATAATTCTTTATCTTCCATTTCTACATTAATCACAATAGATCCTGACAAAGCTCAAAATGCTTTAGATGATTTTACTGAGTATTTAAGACACAACTTATCTTCATTAACCGAAACACGTATGATTCCATTCTCTGATGAGCTTAGACATATTAGGACATATATCCACTTAGAGAAAGTTAGATTCGGGAAAAGAGTAAATGTTATATATGATATCCAAGTAAAAGATTTTGAAGTTCCACCTCTTAGCATCCAGCCAATTGTTGAAAATGCAGTAAAACATGGAATATTAAAGAAAATTGAGGGTGGCACATTAACAATTAAGACATATGAAGATGAGAATAGTTATTATGTTGAAATTATAGATGATGGTATTGGATTTAATATTGAAAATATTAATTTCAGCGAAAACAAGCATATTGGACTAAAGAACATACAATATCGTTTAACTCATATGTGTGGTGCGGAATTAAAGGTTAATAGTGAAGAAGGAAAAGGAACAGATATCACGGTTCGTTTTAATAAATAAAGTTTTACACGTTGAATTACAAGACTATTCTATTGACGCAGTAAAAATGATGATTGCAACAGGTGGAACAGTAGAACGTTGCTAGTTATTACATTTGATGAATTAACATAATAAAATGTGGCTCAACTTTCATTAGTTGGGCCATGTTTTTTGCCTTTTGAGGATATATAGAAATAATAAATTATTTATTAAAGACCGAAAAAATGGACATATACATATTGAGTTTTGGTTTGTGTTTTAGTACAATATTTATACATTATTATTTTTATAAGAGGAATTAATATGGACAAATGGGATAAAAGGTTTATGGAAATGAGTGAATTTGTTTCCACATGGGCTTCATGTTACAGAGCTGGCAGAAATATAGGTGCTGTAATCGTTAGAGATAAAAGAATCTTAACAACAGGTTATAATGGAGCACCAGCAGGTATTGTTAGTTGTAGAGATAAAGGAGTGTGTTTAAGAGATCAATTAGGCATTCAATCTGGAACAAGACAAGAAACTTGTTATGCTGTTCATGCAGAACAAAATGCATTAATCCAAGCAGCAAAACTTGGAGTATCTGTAGAGGGAGCAACGCTTTATTGCACACATCAACCATGCACCATTTGTACAAGACTTATTATAAATGCAGGAATTAAGAGAGTAGTCTATAAGTACCCATATCCAGATGAATTTGCAACTAAACTTTTCGAAGAAGCAGGTACATTGGTAGAAAAATATGAGGATTTAGAGAAAAAGGATTAAAAATGGCATATACATCATTATATCGTAAATATCGTCCTAATACTTTTAGTAAGGTTATTGGTCAAGACCATGTAGTTAAAACTTTGGTTAACCAAATAACATCTAATACGGTTGGACACGCATATGTTTTCACTGGAACAAGAGGAACAGGTAAGACATCTGTTGCAAAGATTTTTGCAAAAGCAGTTAACTGTTTGGAACCAGTTAATGGATCTCCTTGTGGAAAGTGTCAGAATTGCTTAGATTTAGCATTGGATGGAAACTTTGATATTATCGAATTAGACGCCGCATCCAATAATGGTGTAGACCAAATTAGAGATATAGTAGAGCAAGTAAACTATAATCCAGTTGCAAAGTATAAAGTCTATATCATAGACGAAGTTCACATGCTTACAAAGTCCGCATTTAATGCTCTTTTAAAGACATTAGAGGAACCACCAAAACATGCTATTTTCATTTTAGCAACTACAGAAGTGAATATGGTTCCAGCAACTATTCTTTCTCGTTGCTTAAGATTTGATTTCAGATTGGTTTCAACTAAATTATTAGTTGAACATGTTTCTAAGATATTTGATGAAGAAACAATTAAATATGAACCAGCAGCTGTTGAATTAATTGCCCAAGCAGGAAAGGGAAGTGTTAGAGATACATTATCTATTGCAGATATGTGTATTAGTTATTGTATGGGAGACATTACATACAATGGCGTTTTGGAAGTTTTAGGAGCAAATGATCCAGAGACTATAGAAAGATTCTTGGTTAGCATTATTGAAGGAGACTTGGAAGGA
>CAMVBZ010000061.1 GCA_947165815.1 uncultured Clostridia bacterium | reverse complement strand
CAGTTACATTATTAGTATTGCAATTATTGGAATAAGTAAATCAATATTGGATTTTTTATGTCTTCTAGTATATGAGAAGAATACCATTATTGGTGCAGCAAGAAGCAACGGATAACTATCACCTATTCCGATATTTGTCATTATTTGAGCTATATAAGTGGCCGCATAGTTAATAGTTTCTGTATCTGCTCCTTCGGCTGGTACTGCGTTTACTAATATAACAATGGTTAGAGACATGTGAATTATGAAATCAATTAAACCTGCAATAAACATAAATATTGCAAGATATCTACTGAAATGCCATGAATTTGCATTCGTTCTTAAGAATGCTTGGTATTCTGCATGAGTTTTTCCACGTTTAATATATATTCTTTCTCTAATCTTAATAAATATAGCAATACCAACAAATAAAACGAAAGTCATTGGTGGTTTTGTTGTTAAGAATGGGAAAAAATATGGAGATAATACTATTTTTCCAAAGGCTGCTAATATTTTTAAAACAAATGATGCGATTTCATATCCAATTGGAATTATAATGAAAAGTCTAAATATAATCTGTTTTTTGCCAACAAAAATTTTCTTTGGTTTATATACTAAGAAGCACGTTAGTAATGTTACCATGAACAAATCTATGAATATATTGAATGCGAAAAATCCGCTACTAGATGAAGCAAGTATAACATCTATTAATATAATAGCTTCTGATTTATCACATTGTAATGCCCATGCAATTGGTACGGCGAGATATCTTTCGTGTAATAAGATAAAAAGCAATACCAACGCAACAGCACCACCACCATAGAACATAAGCATAGACTTATATGTCCTAGAACCATTAAGAATAGTTGCAAATGTGGCAACTAAGAATAATGGCATCATGATATCTTTTGCGCCACTTAGAATATCAGGCAATGTTCTCACTTTGGCTGCAAGACCAGCATCAAATTTTGCACCTAATGCCAATAAAACACCAACTTGAGAAACAATTAAGAAAAACCATGAAAGGATACGCAATCCTCTATACGACAATGGTCCACGATATCTAATATCGTTTTCTAGAGAATATTCATCAATCTTTTTTCTTTTTTTCTTTTTCTTCTTTTTGCCATTAAGATTATCTTCTGCTATAGGAGTTTGATCCTCTGAAGTTAAACCATCCTCGGAAACAATATCTTCTTGTTCTTCGGAAGTTTCATCTTTTATAGGCTTTTCTTGAAGACTTTCATCTTGTACTTGTTCGATTTCTTCAGTATTTATTATGTTGTTATAATCTTCCATTTCACACTTCTTTGTTTATATTTTTTTTGTTAATGTAAGTACATTTTTTCCATCTTTTCTATTATATCTAATAGAATCTACAAGGTTTTTAATTATAGTTACTCCAAATCCACCAAATTGTAAATCATCGGAATATTTATCTATATAATTATCTTTATTAAGCAATGGGTTATACTCTTGTCCATTACTACTTACAGTTAATTTGATAGTATCTTTTTCAAGCTTTGCGTTAACTTCTAATATTAAGACATCAGCTTTTTCGTAGGAAACAACATTATTCAAAAGTTCATCAAAGATAATTCCAAACTCATACTTCTTTTTTTGTTCTAAAAATCCGAACATATTGTTAAATTTATTGGTATAATCTTCAATTACTTCGAATCCTGGATTTTCATATTTTTCATCTAGTTCCAAATTGATATTCTGTACGAATAGTAAAGTTTCATCATCAAATGGTTCTTCATCTCCAACGAATTCTTTTAGTTTATTATTTAGATTTGTAATTTTTTCATCTAAAGATGAATTCTTGGTTTCATCTAAACTAGATAATATTCTTTCATATCCAAATTCTTCTCTTTGTGCATTAATTGCTTCGTTAAGTCCATCTGTATGTAAGAATATAGTTGTTCCCTTCTTAAATTGTATAGTTTCAGACTTATAATTAAAGTCTTTAATACCACTTAATATAAAGTTGGAATTACACTTTAATTGTTCTATTCCTTCGTTTGTAATGATAAATGGCCTCTCATGTCCTGCGCTTACAAATGTCAATTCATCTTTTTCTAAATCTATAATTCCAACGAATGCAGTAATAAATAGACCTTCTTCATTGTTATTTAATAATGAATTATTAACATCATATAAAACATTTTCTATACTGTTGTTGGATAAGAGTTTTGATTTAATAAGTTCTTTACCTCTCATCATGAACAAACTTGCAGGTACTCCCTTTCCAGATACATCACAAATACAGAATGCAAGATGTGTTTCATCTAAGTAGAAATAATCATAGAAATCGCCACCAACTTCTTTTGCAGATTGTATATAGGCACGAACAGAAATGTCTTTATCATCATATTGTTTATTTGGTAGTGCTGCTAATTGAATCTTACTTGCAACATTCAACTCAGCATTCATTCTTTCTTTTGTAATCGTTTCTTCTTTAATTACACTAATGTAATTAATAATTTCATCTTCTAATGAAACAAATGATTCTGATAATTGTTCAATCTCATCTTTAGATTTAACATTTGGATTAATGCTCTTTATCTCTTCTCCGGAATTTAATGCTTTTGTAAATTCCATAGTGGATGAAGACAACTTCTTTAAGTTTTTAACAATTAAGAAGTGAGAAACTAATGCATATAGAATAATGAGAAGCAAAGCAACAGAACCTAATGTTGCAAAGTTTATTAGTGTTGTTTTTATAATTTCTTCATTAGTCTTATTGTAATCATATTCTAAAAATACATATGCGATTGGATCTCCTACTACTTTTTCATCATATATTTTGTAAATAGGTATACTCTTTATAATTGTTTTTCCAGTACTATAAGTTGAGATATTTACAGAATCATCAGATGGTTTAGCCATATTTGTTTTATATGTTCCTGGGAATCTTTCTTCATTTAAATATTCTAATTTTCCAAATGAATCATCTATCATATAAACCAAACGATCTCTATCATCATCATAAAATGCTATATAAGCCTTATTACCGCCAGATAAAATTTTTGCAGAATTGAGTAAAGATCTTAATGCAATATACTGTTTTGAAAATGCCGCCAATCCTGGATACATAATCAATCCTTTGAAATCAGGATATATGTAATACATATATGCATATAAATGTGTTAGATATTCCTTCTCTTCTTCAACAGATTCAAATTCAGGTACATCAGGGTTATTATTATAAATACCTACGATGTAATCTTTTACTGCTTCGGTGCCTTCTATATAATCATCTCTAAATAAATCGGCATAGAAAGTGTCATGCAAATCTAACATAGAGTTTTGAACAGATGTATCTAACTGGTTGGTTAAAGCGGACTTACTTGATAAATAAGACACAAGTAACGCAATACCTGTTGCAAGTATAGATAAAACGGCGCCTAGCAAAATTATTTTTGTTCTAATTGACACTTTCATATTACTTTACTGTTAAGATATTAATGAATCCTGTAACATTGAATACTTCTTTAATAACATCATTAAGGTTATGAATTTCAAATTCCTTGTTCTCTTCACTGAATTGTTTCTTAAGTGCTAATAATACACGTAATCCAGCTGATGAGATGTATTCAAGGTTTTTAAAATCAATAATGATTAGGTTTTCTGTGATTGTTTCTTTTGCAACTGCATCTGCAAGTTCTGTAGATGTAATTGTGTCTAATCTTCCTGTTAATTCGATTACTAAATTGTCTCCGTGTTTAATGTTAATTTCCATTTTCTGCTCCTTTTACTTTTAATTGAAATACTGTGTTGTTTAAATTTAAGATACGATCATAAGTCATTGTATCTGTTAATTTTTTCATAATTGTGATACCACTTGTTGAATATTCCTCATCCTCATCAAATTCATAATGTGTTGGGTCAAATGGTAATCCGTCATCTCTAATTGTTAATATTAAATTGTCCTCGTTAATCTTTAGATTAACATCTATATAATTATGAGATGTTTTCTTCTTGTAACCATATGTAATTGTGTTGTAAACAGCTTCCTCCGCAACAAGACCTATAAGTTGACTTTCTTTATTAGGAATATTGTTTTCGAGTGCAAATTCTGTAATTCCTTTTGAAATTTCTGCAGCATTTCCGATTTCGTTTAATAGAGATACATCATAAGATTTGTAATCTACTTTATCTATCATGAATATGCTGAGTTTTTGTTTCTTAATCTTTTCATAAATTAAGATGAATGCATATGTGAAGATTAATGCTGCTGTTTGAGTTACAACTTGAGAAATTACATATCCTTCTAATCCCATTGCGAATAAAAGTGGTATTGCAACTGGGAATATAATAATTACATCCTTGAAGATAATATTCATAACCGATGTAATTGGTTTGTCTATAGATGTATAGTAGTTTGTAGCAAACTTGTTAATTTCATAAGGAATAAATGTTAGAACGAAGATTCGTATCATATAATCTACTACATTACTATTTGCTGGGTCATTGTATCCGAATATGATTGCAAACACATTCGGGAATGCCAGGATGAATGCGGTAAAGAATGCCGTAACTGCTATATTTATTATATAAATACGCCTTGTAATGGATTTTAACGAGTAATAATCCTTCTCACCATAGAATATACCGCACAGTGTTGGAATGACGTTCTGAACGCCTCCAGCGAACAAGTCGAATATAAATACCATATTTGTAACAAGACCGAATATGATAATGTCTAATTCAGCTGTGATTGTCTTAGCTACTACAATGTTAATTACAAGCATTTCTATAGCAGTAAGTGCTAAATTTAATGCATTGGATGCAGAAGCTTTGAATAATTCTTTTACAGGTGTTCCCTTTATCTTGAATGTGAAGGATAATAATCTCTTCTTGCTCTTAATATATGCAATAACGATAAAGGAACCAATTAAATATCCAGCTGGTGTTGATGCTGCAGCACCCCACATTCCCCAATCAAAGACCTTTAAGAATAAGATTTCAAGTGCAACTTTTGCAATGTTTCCAATGATATATACAAGAGCTGATGTCTTTGGGTTGTTATCTACAGCCATGAATGAACCAATTAAGAGTGCAAATACTATAATTGGGTCTGTTGCCATTGTTATAAATACAAATTGATAACCATACTCTATAATAACAGGATCTGTTGAGAATCCAGATGCAATAGGTCTAGATACAAAGAAAGATAAGAATAAGAATACAAATGATAATCCCATTCCTATGATAGTAGATAATGAGAATACCTTTTTTGCACCTAAAATATCTCTTTTACCAAGTAGGTTTGCAACAAGAATTGATCCACCAATACCAAATGCAAATCCAGGAAGTTGGACAAAATACATAATAGGCATTACAAGTGACACAGCACTAAGAGCTGTATTGTTGATAAAGTTACCTATTAAAATACCATCCAAAAGTGAGCCAAATTGCATTGCAAATACCATTAAAACAGATGGTAATAAATATTGATAGAACTTTCTTCTAACTAATTTGTCATTTCTAGCTAATGTGCTCATAAGTCATTCCTCTCGAAGAATCCTAATGTTGCTAGAGATTCTATTGCATTTTTAAGATATTTATAGTCTGTAATTGGCCACTTATATCCTAAATGATATAAAGCTTTGTTTGTGAATACATTATTTGTTTGGATGAATGTATGTGTATGATAATCGCTAGATGAATATGAAATTAAGGATGATACTAACATACTCTTGCTTTCATCTTTCATGAATTCTTTCATACTTTCTACGAATTCTTCATCACTTACAACATCAATATCAAATCCAAGCTCATTAAGAACATAGATAATATCACCCATTTGTACACTATGTGAGTTAGCTGAATGGAATACTGTGAATTGTTTATCTGTCTTAGAAAGAAGGATGATTGTCTTTGCAACTTCATCAATTGGTGAGAAGTCTACTTCAATATCCATACTATTAACTGGGAATTTATGTAAAGTTGCATATCCCTTTAAATCTCTCATAAATCCATTTGTAATTGAGTTTGCTTGGAATTCACCATCACTTTCTCTACTCATTAAGTTACCAACTCTTATGATCTTTCCATCTAATCCATCTAAGCATGCTTCAAGTATTGCTTTTTCTGCATTGAATTTGCTATGTACATACTTGTTGGATACATCTTGTCCGAAGGACAACATATTCTCAAACATTCTAAATGAATCTGGGAACTTGCCATCTATATTCTCACCTGCTACAGATAATGTGGAAATCTGAATGAGTCTTACATTCTTTTCTTTTGCAACTTTAATTAAGTTAGTTACACCGCCAACATTAACTCTTTCTATGATGTCATCATTTGCAAAGTGCTTAACAATAGCTGCACAGTTGATTATTGTATCAAACTTAACACCCTTTAATTTTTCTCCAAGTGTTGCATCTGTTACATCACCATCTACTATAGTTACATATTTTTCAACTTCATCTATTAATGGAGAGTCAAAGTAATATGCTAATAAACCTAATAATCTTTGCTTTGGATCTAACTTGCCACCTCTAATTAGTGCAACAACATTAATCTTTTGGTTAAGTAATTCTTTAAGAATATGAATTCCTAAGAATCCTGTTGAACCAGTTAACAATACAGACTTGATGTCTTTAGCAATCTTAATATCATTAATGTTGTCTATGACATTTGCATCCAATGATGGAAGTTCACTTGCTACCTTTTCCTCTTGTACAACTTCTTCTTGTTTGCCCAATGAATTGATATGCTTTTCTAGAGCTGAAATGGTTGTAAATTCGAATACATCTCCATAGGAGATAGGTAAATTTGCATTAAGAGCAAGCATAGCTACCTTAGAAGCGCTTAAAGACGTTCCTCCGAGTTCGAAGAAGTCATCATCGATACCTATTTCAGTTTTGCCTAAAGCTTTCTTATAGAGCTCTACAAGTTGTTTTTGTAAATCTGTTGATGCTTCTTTGATTTCTCTATTAGTTGCTTCAACTTGTGGTTCTGGTAATACTTTCTTATCTATCTTTCCATTTGGAGTAAGTGGGAACTTATCTAATTGCATCATGACTTTTGGAATCATATAAGGAGTTAATGATTTAGCCATATGTTTTGTTAAATCGTCCTTATCTATTTCTTTAGTTGCTGTGAAATATGCACAGAGATAATCTCCCTCTACTTGGCTTTGTTTTACAAGGATAATGCTTCTTGTTATATCTGGATAAGAATTCAAAACCTTTTCTATTTCATCTAATTCTACTCTTAATCCTCTAAGTTTAACTTGGTTGTCTAATCTGCCGAAGAATTCAATGTTACCTTCTGAATTATATCTTGCAAGGTCTCCACTTCTATATGCTCTCTCACCATCTAGGTCTATAAAGACTGCTTTTGTCTTTTCTTCCATTCCTAGATATCCAATACCAACGCCTTCACCAGCAAGAGTTAAATCTCCTATTGCTCCAATTGGCAATTTGTGACCAGTCTTATCTAAAAGATAAGCTTTTACATTTCCAAGTGGTTTACCAATTGTCATATACTTATCTACAACAGTAGACATAGTACATGTAATAGTAGTTTCTGTTGGTCCATAACCATTATTAAGTGTTGCTTTTACACCTAAACTTCTAATTCTTTCACAAAGTTCTGGAGAAACAGCCTCTGCTCCCATATCTAATACTTGGAAGTTCTTTAAACAATCTACAAACTCCTTAATATCTAACAAGTTAGATACATATGATGGAGTTAAGAACATGATGTTTACACCGTATTTCTTTAATGTTTTTGCAAGTAATAATGGGTTCTCTATTTCTTCTGTTGAAGCAATAACGGCTGTGTATCCATGTGTAAGTGGAACGCATTCTTCTTGTAATGAAGCATCAAATGCAAATGATGAGAATGAACAAGAAACTACATCACCTTTTACGCTTCTATATTCACCTGTCGCATAGTTATTTCCATCTAGTACATAATTTACAAGGTTCCTATGTGAAATCATTACACCTTTTGGCTTTCCTGTTGAACCAGATGTATAAATTACATAACAAAGTGAAGATTGAGGTATATCTCTATCTGGATTCTTATCTTTTCTAGAAGTTAAGATATCCTCTATTGCAAATGCTTTAATTTTTGTGAATTTAATAATATCCTTCTTAGCTTCAATAATTTCTTTTGTAGAAACAAGGAACTTAGAATTTGAGTTGGTGATAATGTATTCTACTCTATCATCTGGGTATTTTGGATCAATTGGTACAAATGCACCACCAGATTTAATAATACCTTGTCTAACAACATATGCCTCAGCAATTCTTGGCATTATCATTACAACTGGTTCACCTAAGCCTACACCAGCATCTATTAATGCATGTCCAACCTTATTTGCAGCCTTATTGAATTCGTCATATGTATATTGTCCATTGCATCCAATTACTGCAATCTTATTTGGATTCTTCTTTGCTTGTTCTTCTACAATTTTATTAAATGAAACGTTAGGTACAGGTTGAGCTGTATCATTAAACTTCTCATATAATTCCTTATCATAGTCTGTTAAAAGATTAATATCTTTTACTTGCTTCTTTGTAAGTAATTCGTTGAGAACTAATTCAAA
>CAMVBZ010000060.1 GCA_947165815.1 uncultured Clostridia bacterium | reverse complement strand
GAAAATGACATAGAATATATCCATAAGATTAAATATGGTTCTTCTAAGTCTAACGTTGCCAATATTATGTATAGAAGAGATTTAGAAGATGTAAAGAAACCCCTATTTATTTATATTCATGGCGGTGGTTTTATTTCTGGAAAGTTGGACATGAGAAACCAACAAGTACAAAATTATGCCAAATTAGGCTTCTTAGCCTTCTCTATTGATTACACCGTCTCACCTCAAGCAATTTATCCAACTCCAATTCAAGAGTGTTTTAACGCTGTAGACTGGCTCTTAGATAAACAAGATATCTATAATATAGATACCGAGAATATTTTAATTGCTGGTGAAAGTGCTGGTGGATATTTTATAACAATGTTTGCAGACCTAATTAATAATCCAGAAAAGATGGAAAGAATTGGTGTTTCATTTAGACACATTAACGATGTAAAAATAAAAGGTATTATATCTCATTGTGGTGCTTTTGATCTAAATAGGATGACAGATAAAACCAAAAAACAATCCAAGTTCCCAGACATTATTATGATGTGCAAGGCTTTTGTTGGAAAATCCGGAAAAGAATTCTATGAATGGTTACAAACCGAAAATGGAAAAGACTCAATTCCAACTATATCTTCTTCCCTCCCTCCAATGTTTATAATTTGGGGTGCAAAAGATTATTTAAGATATGAAAGTTTTGATCTTATGGAAGAACTTAAAGAAAACAATGTCCCTTATGACCAATTTGAAGCAAATAAAGAAGTTGCAAATCATGCTTGGTCTATAATGACTCAATTTAAAACAGCATATGCAGGTTATTTAAAGTCTTTAGACTTTATTTTGCCTTACTTTAACAATTATTTTGTTAAAGAAAATGATACATGGAAATTCAAAAACTAATATAAAGAGGAAAAATTATGATTAATTACACAGACAGAGTTAACCCTATTGCAAGAGATTTGAAGCCATCCGGAATTAGAAAGTTCTTTGATATAGCAGTATCTAGAAAGCATTGTATTTCACTTGGTGTTGGCGAACCAGACTTTGTTACACCAGAGCCTTTTAGAAAAGCAGGTATTGCTTCCATAGAAAATGGTAAAACTCAATACACTGCAAACGTTGGTTTACAAGAATTAAGATATGCAATTTCAAGATATATGCATAATTTCATTGGTTTAGACTATAACCCACACAACCAGATTATGTTAACAGTTGGTGGTTCAGAAGGTTTGGACTTAGCTATTAGATCATTATGTGTACCTGGAGACGAATTCTTAGTACCAGATCCTAGTTTTGTTTCCTATGCTCCACTAATATCTTTAACAGGAGCAACACCTATACCAATTCACTGTGATAGCGAACATAAATTTAAAGTAACACCAGAAGATTTAGAGAAAGTTATTACACCAAAGACAAAAGGAATAATTCTTCCATTCCCAAATAATCCAACTGGTGCTGTTATGACAAAAGAAGACTTAAAGAAGATTGCACCAATTATCTTAAAACATGACTTATTTGTTATTTCAGATGAAATTTATGGAGAATTACAATATAACAATCTAGAATTTACATCTATAGCATCTCTTCCAGATATGTATGAAAGAACTGTAATAGTTTCTGGATTTAGTAAAGCATTTGCAATGACAGGATGGAGACTTGGATATATATGTGCACCACAAGAATTACTCAATTTGATGTATAAAATACATCAATATGGTATAATGTGTGCTCCAACTGCATCTCAATATTGTGCTCTTGCCGCTCTTGAAACAAGTTTCGAAAATGGTTTTGCAGAAGTAACATATATGAGAGAAAAATATGACGAAAGAAGAAGATATTTAGTAGATAGACTAAATGCAATGGGACTCACCTGTTTCGAACCAGAAGGTGCCTTCTATGCATTCCCATGTGTAAAATCTACTGGCATGGATGGAGAGCAATTTGCTTATGCACTATTAGATGAAAAGAACGTTGCTGTAGTTCCAGGTATTGCATTTGGTGAAAGTGGTAAAGATTTTGTTCGTATCTCTTATGCATATTCAGTTGATGCAATTAAGAAGGCTATGGACCTTATCGAAGAGTTCTTAAAAGAATTAAAGAAATAATTATAAATCAAATTTAATAAAAATAAAGGCATACGGATTTAACTCTATATGCCTTTTTAAATACAAAGTATTTAATTATGGTTTAGTCTTCGTCTTTTGCTTGGAATAATGCATATACAAACATATATTGGTTGAACTCAGCATCTCCACTTTTTTCAAATATTCTGTTTCTAATAACTTTAGCAGGAATTCCACCAACTAATGTATATGGTTCTACATCTTTTGTAACTATTGCTCCAGTTGCAACTACTGCACCTTCTCCAATTGTTACTCCAGGAAGTATTGTGGAATTGGTATAAACTTTTGCATACTTTCCAATCAATACAGGTTTATATGTTCTTTCTTCATGATCTTGCTCTGAATGTCCGTGTGTAAATATCTTTGTGTACTCTGTAATTATAGAGAAATCATCAAATTTTACACCACCTTTGCTATCTATATAGCAACCATGATTCCAAGAAACGTTCTTTCCAACTTCAATAAGATGTCCGTAATTGAACCTACATCCCTCATTTGCAATGAATCCAGCACCACAACTCTTAAATAAATTTGAAGCAATAATTTGTCTAAATGGGATAGCAAAATCTACATTAATACCAAGCGGTACTCTGTCTATGCATTCCCATAAAATATGCATGTTTCTTTGTTCTTCTGTATATGGTGTATCTATTCCTCTAGGAAGATAATCTCCCCATAATCTAAAGGAATCTATAAGCTCTTTTGTATAGTTTGGAATCCCGATTATTTCAAGAGCTTTTATCATGTTTTCGCAATCTAGTCCTTGCTCTATTAACTTACCTATATCTTCGAGCTTATTTTCTAAAATTCCCATATTCTAACCGCCTATTTTAATTCTTTTGCAATCTTGTATGCACTTGCTGTAGCGTCTGCAATTCTACCAATCTTTGTAGCATCTCCAATAGCATATAATCTCTCATATTTGCCTTCAAGATCCTTCATTAAATTGTTAACTGGACGAGAACCAAGTGAAAGGATTACTACATCACAATCTATGTGTTCTGGATCTCCTGTTACCTTAATCTTTCCTTTCTTAAATTCTACTGGAGAAACAACTATTCCCTTTTCATCTATTTCATCTAGTTTATGACTTGTTACAAACTTTGTATTATTTGCTTCAAGTTTTGGCAAGCAATCCAACTTATGTTGGAACCATGTTGTTGGAGCAACTTCAGATGCCATTTCAACAATTGTTAAATCATTATCTTCGGCAAGGAGTTCAGCTGTTTCAAGTCCAGTCATACCAGAACCGATAAGAGCTATCTTTTTATCCTTAAGGGTAACTTTTCCTGTTAAGATATCTGTTGTGGTATAAACATTAGCATTTCCAACACCCTTAATAGATCTTGGTTTTACTGCTGTTGCTCCCGTTGCAACTATAACTGCATATGGTTTATATTCAGCAATAATTTCAGGTGTTGCTTCTACACCAAATTTAATCTCTGCACCATTCTTTAATGCAGCCGTTTGTAAGTCTTCACAACACCAAGCAATCTTTTCTTTGTGTGGTGGCATAGATGCAAGTGTTAATTGTCCGCCAACTTTTTCTTCTTTTTCTAGAACTATTGGTTTGAATCCTCTTCTTCCTAGCATTTCAGCTGCCATTAATCCACCAGGACCAGCACCAACTATTACAACTACTCTTCCGTTTCCATCTTTTACAAGACCATCTGTATAGAATTCTTTTTCTGAACCAACAGTTGGGTTAACAGAACAGAATGCATGAGAACCAATATAAGCATTATCTTGCATACTTTGTATGCAGTATAAACAACAAATACATCTCTTAACGTCTTCTGGATGTCCACTTTGTACTTTCTCTACCCAATGTGGATCAGCAATATGAGGTCTACCTAATGAAACAAAATCTTGTACATTTTCTTCTAATAATTGCTCTGCAAGTTCTGGAGATCTTATTAAGTCTGCAGCAAGAAGTGGTATTTTAACTTCTTTTCTTACAGCTTCTGCAAGATATCTTCTCCAACCACAATCAAAGGAAGTTGGTTCAAGCCAATAATTGAATGTGTCATATGCTGCTGATGAAACGTCTATAGCATCTACTCCCATAGCTTCAACTGCTTTTGCAATCTCTACACCTTCTTTAACTGTATATCCTTTTCCTGGCTTGCCAATCTTGTCATACATTTCATCTATTGTTAATCTAACAATAATTGGATAATCTCCACACTCTTTTCTAATACCTTCTACAATTTCTCTTAAGAAACGAAGTCTATTTTCAAAAGAACCACCATATTCATCTGTTCTTTGGTTTGTATTTGGAGATAAGAATTGTTGAATTAAATATCCATGTGTTCCATGAAGTTCTACACCATCTACTCCAGCTTTCTTACATCTTACAGCTGCATCTATGAATTGTTGTATTACTTCTTTAACTTCTTTGTGAGAAAGTGCTCTAACTTTTCCACCAGCAAAGAAACTTGGTTCACAAGCACTAGCAGAAACAGATGATTTGCAAATATTGTGTCCCATTAAGAAATCTTTTACCTTTGGAACTAATTTATATAATGTCTTTGCATATCCTTTCCAAACTTTTTGCATTTTAATGCAAAGTGGTACGGTTCCAACAGCAAGTCCAACATTTTGTCTACCTGGGTGATGTAATTGGACAAAGAGTTTTGCACCATGTGAATGAATACGTCTTGCAAATTCTGCCATTGGTTCAATATGGTAATCATGAGACATTGCAAGTTGTGCAAATGCAGCTGCACCATGAACATCATTTACTCTTGTAATTTCTGTGATTATTAATCCTGTGCCACCTTTTGCTCTTTCTTCATAATAATCCATTAACATTTCTGTTGGTTTGCCATCAAACTGTCCCATGCCAACAAGCATTGGAGACATAACTACTCTGTTTTTAATTTCACAGTTGCCAATTTTGAATGGTGTGAAAAGCATATCGTACATAAAAAATCCCCTTAAAAAAATTTTGTGTTTATATTAAAAATATAATACCACATAAAATTATAGTAATTTGGAAGATAAATTTCAATATATAACCGAACAATTAAGAAAATTGAATAATAAAATTAAGATGTCTTAATTTTGTAGTTTGAACCCTAATTGTAAAATATTTGCCTATTATACTTTTTGTGAGTATAATATTATGACTGAAAAGTGGGAGAGTAAGTATGAATATAGTTATAGTAGGAGCAGGAAGTGTTGGAACTGAGTTAGTTGAACAACTAATTCGTGAAGGTCATAACATCACTGTAATTGATAACGACCAAAAGAATGTACAAAATGCAGTTAATAGATTTGATGTTAACGGTTTTGTAGGAAATGGTGGAAGTTTAGATACACTTATTGAAGCTGGAATTAAGAATTGTGATATTTTCATTGCAGTTACAGAAAAAGACGAAATTAATGTTTTAGCATGTATGGTTGCAAAGAGTCTTGGCATAGATAACACTGTTGCCAGAGTTCGTAACCCTGAATACATTTCAATGGCTAATGAGAAAAACAACATTGGTATTTCAATGATGGTTAACCCAGAATACCAAGTATCCGAAGAAATTCTTAATATATTACAACTCCCTTCCGCTATAAATATCCACAACTTTTCAGATGGAAATGCAGACTTAGTTGAGTCAAAGATTAAAAGAGATAGCATTTTAAATGGTGTAACAATTAAAGACTTACAACTTTACATCAGACAAAGAATTCTTATTTGTGCAGTTTTAAGAGATAATGAAGTAATTATTCCTAATGGTTTCTTCAAACTTAGAGAAGATGACATCATTTATTTCACTGCAACAGAAAGAAACATTCGTTCCCTATTCCAAGATTTAAAGATTAACAAAAAAACACACAAAGTATTTATTGCTGGTGGGTCTAAGATTACATATTATCTTGCAAAGGGATTAGATAGAATTGCATACAATGTAAAAATTGTTTCATCTAGCAAAGAAGACTGCAAATTCTTGGCAGATAACCTAAACCACATTGATATAATCAATGGTGATCCATCCGACCAAGCGCTTCTCAACTCTGAAGGATATAAGAACGCAGACGCATTTATAGCTCTTACAGACAATGATGAAACAAATATCATGCTTTCTACTTATGCACACTCTAGTGGTGTAAGAAAGGTTATCACAAAGGTTGATAATGATGCTTATTTAAATATGACATCCACATCATCTGCTTTGGATACAATTATCTCTGCAAAATTATCTACAGCACAACAAATTGTTACTTACGTAAGATCTTTTACTGGTGATGAGAACAATATTGTTAAGAAATTATATAGAATATTCGATGACAGAGCTGAAGCACTTGAATTCAAGGCTGGCGAAACATTTGATGCATTAGACACCCCTATTAAGGATATTAAATTCAAAAAGGATGTTCTTATTGGCGGTATCATTAGAGAAGGCGAATTCATTCTCCCTACTGGTAATGACTCAATACAAGTTGGAGACTCTGTTATCGTTGTAACAACAAATAACATCTTTGATGATTTGAATGATATTTTAGGATAAAGTATGAATTATAAGTTAGCGATACGAATCATTGGAATAATTTCAGACTTCCTTGCAGTTGCCTGTTTTATTTCATTAGGATTAGCCCTAAATGAAAGTATAGAAATCATCTATATGTGGGCTATCATGATTGCTGTACTCGCTGGAATTGGTCTTATAACCTTAATTGGCAAATTACTTTCTAAGAAAGTAGATGTCACAACACTTAATGCTAAAACAGGTATTGTTTCATTAGGTATTTGTTGGGTATACGCATCTATTATAGGCGCAATTCCATTTATGTTCTATAAAATCCCAGGAATAGAAAATTTTGCTGACGCATTCTTTGAATCTGCATCCGCTTTCTCTGGCACAGGTGCTTCCCTTGCTTTAGATACAGATGCAATTCCAGACAGCTTACAAATCTTTAGAGGAATATCTCAATGGCTTGGTGGTATGGGTATTGTTGTTCTTATTACAGCATTACTTGGAAAGGATGAATCCATTTCCTCACCTATTTTCAATGCAGAAATGCCTGGTCCATCTAAAGGTAAACTCGTTTCTAAGACAAGAGTAAACGCAAGAATTCTATATGCAATCTATATTGGAATTACACTTGCAGAATTCTTATTCTTATACATTGGAACCATTTGTGGTGCAGGTACTGGCGAAGGCGAACATCAAATGTCATTATTTGATTGTGTATTCCACTCATTAACCACAACGGCAACTGGAGGATTCTCCACTAAGTCATTATCCATAGGTTATTACAATTCACTTTATTATGAAATAATAATCACCATCTTTATGTTCCTATGTATGACGAACTTCAACCTCTACTTCATTTTAATGAAAGGTGGATTCAAGAGTGCATTTAGAGATGAAGAATTTGGCACTATGTTGATATTAATTGTTGTTAATATGTTTGTAATTAGTGGTATTATCTTCTCTGCACAAGTTTATCAAACATTTAGTGATGCACTTCGTTATGGTACATTCCAAGTTGTTGCAACCATGTCCACAACAGGATTTGGAACCGCAAATATCTTAGACTGGCCATTATTCAGTAAAGTATTGTTATTAGGAATGATGTTTATAGGTGGTTCAGCTGGTAGTACATCTGGTGGTTTAAAGATATCAAGATTCATAATGCTTATGAAGAGTGGCTTCAAAGGTATCAGATCCACAGCATTCCCTAACAGGGTTCTTTCTATTAAAATGAATGGAAAACCAGTTTCAGAAGATTTAATTAACTCTACCAAAAACTATTTCTTGTTATACACATTAATATTCGTATTCTCTATTGGACTTGTTTGTTTATTACCTAATGGTAATAACAGTTTCTTAGATTTAGCAATTTCTGTTGCAAGTTGTTTTAACGATATTGGACCTGGTGTATTTGGAGATTTGCACTGGGCATCTAAAGTAATACTTGCATTTGATATGTTAGCAGGAAGATTGGAATTATTCCCAATACTACTCCTCTTATACCCAAGAGCTTGGTCTAGATTCTAATTAGAATACCCGATACAAAAAACTGTAATAAAATTAAATAATTTTGTTATTTATCATTTTCTTTATGACTCTTGGATTGAAATAAATACTCAATTCCAATAACATATCTAAAGTAATATTATTCTCTTTAATAAATAACCTTACTTTTTCTTTAGCATAATCATTAATAATCTCATTGTTCCCCAAATCACTAAATAGTTGTAGTATTGTATATGTAGCAATATTATCATTAGTTATTTTAGTATGAGATTTTCTAAGAATAAAAGTTCTACCATTAATTTTAACAACTCTTTTATTAGAAGACTCGTTATTCGTTACTATTTCATGAATAAATGGAAATTGATCACTAACAGAAAAAATATTTTGTAATGTAAAACCGCTAAAAATACCATATTTTTTATCGCCATCAAATAAGTATTTTTTTATAACAATAATATCAGGATTAATAACAGAAAAATCATTTTTATCC
>CAMVBZ010000059.1 GCA_947165815.1 uncultured Clostridia bacterium | reverse complement strand
TCCGATCTGGTAACTTTGGTATCACAGGACTTAGACCAAAGAATGCAGAGGATGTTGGTTTCTTTGACTTAATGGTTAAGTATATAGACAATATAGGTATTGTTTCATTTATGCCAAGTGTAATGAGAGCATATGATATTTATGGCAATGTTATCTTTGAAAACAAAGATACAGTTGTTACCACAGCCGCATACAATGATGGTATGATAATTGCTTCAACAGTTAAAGACGAGAAAACATATTATGGTGCATTTAATATGCAAGGTGAACTTGTAATACCATTTGAATATGGAACTCTTACATCTTATATGGGAGATTACTGTTACGGAAAGAGAACAGTTAAGAATGGCAATCAAACAGAAATCAAATATGAGTTAATTGGTAGGGATGGGGTAGTTGTTCAAACTATGTCAGATCATAGTGTACCACTTGCAGACGTTGCGTCAGATAGTAGCGGTAACCCTATAACTAGAGTTGGTGTTTATATGTATAAGATTGCTAACTCAGATACAACATACTCAGCACAATATCCATACTGGTATGGAATAAAGAATTTCAATACAGATACAAGCAAGAACATTATTGAAGGAATGAATGCTCTTCAAACCAACTTCATTGGTGGAACATCACTTTATTCACCAAAGAGTAATCCAGATTGTATCTTTGTAATTGGCAAACTTTATAATGATGCTCATACATACGTTTATAGAATAGTCTAATGGAAACAAGGATTGTTAAAGGCGAAGAAGGATTAAAAGAAGCTGCAAGTTTAATAAAGAGTGGAGAACTTGTAGTATTTCCAACCGAGACAGTATATGGTCTTGGTGCTAATGCTTTTGATGAGAATGCAGTTAAAAAGATTTTCATAGCAAAGGGAAGACCACAAGATAATCCTTTAATAGTTCACATCTCTTCTTTAGAAGAGGTTCCTCGCCTTGCTAAAGACATTCCAGACCTTTTCTATACCTTGGCTAATAAATTTATGCCAGGTCCTATTACAATCGTTTTAAACAAGTCTGACAGCGTTCCAGACATAGTAACAGCAGGAGGGAAGACAGTTGGAATAAGAATGCCTTCTAATCCAATTGCTAATAAACTTATTGCTATGTCATGTCCAATTGCAGCACCATCTGCAAATAAATCCAAGCACATTTCTCCAACAAAAGCAGAACATGTATATGATGACTTGAAAGGGGAGGTACCTCTTATTTTGGATGGCGGAGAATGTGAATATGGTATTGAATCTACCGTTATAGATCTAACCACAGATTCACCAACAGTTTTAAGACCAGGTGCTATAACAGTTGAAATGCTTCAAGAAGTAATTGGGGATGTATATGTTAATAACAAAGTTATTAAGATAGCAAAGTCTCCGGGCATGAAATATACTCATTATGCACCAAAGTGTTCTTGTGTTGTAGCCATTACTCCAGAGAGTGCAAGAAAGTGCTATGAAGAAAAAGAGAAAGAAGGATTTAATCCAGTTTTAGTATATAGAGATATTTATAGAGATATTATTCATCCAAGTGAATTCAACTTTATTTCTTTAGGTATTACCATTGAACAATATGAACATAATATCTATGCTGCACTAAGAGAAGCAGAGGAGAAGTATGATTTCATTATTGTTGAGAATTTAAAAGAGGAAGGATTAGGCGCTTCTGTAATGAATAGAGTTAACAAAGCTTCTTCTAATAATAAAGTTTAAAGATAAATAACCATTAAACCAATACCACTAAGCCATACTAAGAAGCCAACCTCGGCTATTAAATACCATTTAACAAAGACTTTTCTTGTTAAGTCATCTGGGTATGTAGTGAATACCATTTGGTTGGCCGTAGTGGTAAGAGGACTACCAAACTTAGCACAAGCGGATGCAACCAAGAATTTGGATATGTTTTTGGTGAATGGAGCAAGTAAAACAATTGCTGTTGTATTGTTAATAAGTTGGCTAGATCCAACAACTACAAAGAACTCATAAGACATGATCTTTTGTAGGAAGTTACTAATCGCTGGAATAGCTTGGAAATTTGCTCCCAAAATGAACATTGAAAGGAACAAAATTGGTATTTGGTAATTAACATTTTTATATGCTGTTTTGTCGCAAATAAGAATACCTACACATACAATTGGGACTATTATCCAGTATAGTCTAGGAGTCTTTACAAAGTCGAAAATTGCAAGGATAGCTAATACGAACATTAGAATATATACTATAGTCTTTGCAATCGGAAGTGTACGTTTAACATTTCGAATTGGTACGATAAAGTCCTTTTTCTCAATTAAACATATAATTAGGATAAGTCCATATCCAGCTATTGCAATAGGCCAACAACTCTTAATAAATTCCAATCCTCCAAGTTTAAAAAAGTCCCAAAGATAAATGTTTTGTAAAGTTCCAATTGGAGATATAGTTCCAGATAAATTACAAGCAAGAGTTTGAAGAATTAAAACCTTTGGAAGCTTGTTAGATTTACCTGCCATTTCTAGTGCAACAACAGTGAATGGAATGAAGGTTAATAGTGCTACATCATGGGTAATAAACCAGGCAAACAATGCTGGTAAAAATACTAGAATAAGAACTAAGGCACGAACTGTTTTTATCTTTCTTAATATTGCTGCAGAAAGTCTTTTGAAGAATTTAATATTTTTCAATGCAACAATTGTAAGCATTAAGATGAACAAGCAGAGTATAGTCTTAAAGTTAAATGCTTTGATGTAGTGATCTACCGTCTGGGCCTCTTGTGGTATGAAGAAACATGATACGAATGCAGCAACCACAAAGATGATGGTCATATAGTATTTTTTTAAAAATTTTAAAATAGCGGCACCAACATAATACCACTTTTCTGAAGTCGTTAATTCCTTCCAAAACTGTAATTGCGTATCGGTTAACAACCTTTTACCCATAAATTAAATTATATTTCAATTGAGTGTAATTTTCAATATAGATAAAATTATTAGTAATAATTATAAAATATGCTTGTCTTTTTAAAACTTCTATGCTAGACTTTACTTTACAAAAATTAGGAGGAATAATATGCCATATTTATTTAGTTTACTAAGTGCAGTAGGCGATAATCCAGGTGGAGCAATACCACAAGAGATTCGTAATAATGTTCAATTGGCATTTATGATTTTGATGACTTTAGCTGCAGTTGCAATTATAGTCATCGTATTGATGCAAAAGGGTACAAACGACAACGTTGGAGCCATTTCAGGTAGTTCAGACACTTACTATGGAAAGAATAAAGGCAAAACCAATGAACAAAGATTAAAGATAGCTACATTTGCTTTATTTAGTTTCATTCTTGTTTGTGCAATCATCGTATCAGTAGTAATGTTCGTAGGACAAGCAAAATAATTTATCGATACTGAAAAATACTTGGGCGGGCTCTTAGTGGTCCGCTTTTTATTTGCTAAAACAAATAAAGTTTACACAAATAATGCAAATGAGTATAATTAACAACACAAAGGATATCTATGGAAAATAAAGTAATCACAACCAATAAGAAAGCATACCATGACTATTTCGTAGATGATACATACGAATGTGGTATTGTTTTGGTTGGAAGTGAAGTTAAGTCCTTAAGAAGTCATGAGGCAAACTTAAAGGATAGTTATGCTGAGATTAAGAACAATGAGTGCTTTATGAACAATGCCTATATTGCACCATATGAAAAGGGCAGTTTTTTCAATAAGGATCCTAGAAGAACTAGAAAGTTATTACTTCACAAAGCCGAGATTAGAAGACTCAATGCAAAAGTAACACAAAAGGGTTATACACTAGTTCCTCTAAAATTATATTTTAGTGGTTCATTAGTGAAGGTTGAGTTGGGACTTTGTAGAGGTAAGAAAACTTATGACAAGAGAGATTCTTTAAAACTCAAGGAAGTCCAAAGAGACATAGATAGAGTTAAGAAGGATTACAATATTAAATAACAGAGGAAAAGAAAATGAGTAAACAAAAATTCGAGACAATCTGTATTCAAGGTGGTTACAAGCCAAAGAATGGCGAACCAAGACAATTGCCAATTTATCAAAGTACAACATTCAAGTATGATACAAGTGAAGATATGGCAAAGTTATTTGATTTAGAAGCATCTGGATATTTCTATACCAGACTCCAAAACCCAACAAATGATTTAGTAGCAGCTAAAATTGCAGAGATGGAAGGCGGTACAGCAGCAATGCTTACATCTTCAGGCCAAGCAGCAAACTTCTTTGCAGTATTCAATCTTGCTAATTGTGGAGACCATGTTATTGCTTCTTCTACAATTTATGGTGGTACATTTAACTTGTTTGCAGTAACTATGAAGAAGATGGGTATAGATTTCACTTTTGTAGATCCAAACATTTCAGAGGAAGAATTAGAAAAGGTATTTAAACCTAATACAAAGTGTGTATTTGGAGAGACAATTGCTAATCCAGCTCTTGTTTGTTTTGACATTGAAAAGTTTGCAAAAGTTGCTCATAAACACGGAGTACCTCTTATAGTAGATAATACTTTCCCAACACCATATTTCTGTAGACCATTTGAATGGGGTGCAGATATTGTTACACATTCCACAACAAAGTACATGGATGGACACGGCAGTGGTGTAGGTGGATGTATTGTAGATAGTGGAAAGTTTGATTGGATGGCACATGCAGATAAGTTCCCAGGACTTTGCACACCAGATGACAGTTATCATGGAATCACATATGCAGAGAAGTTTGGAAACGCAGGAGCATTCATTACAAAGTGTACAGCACAATTAATGAGAGACTTTGGCTCAATCCAATCTCCACAAAATGCATATTATCTCAATCTTGGACTTGAATCCTTAGCAGTTAGAATGGAAAGACATGCTTCAAATGCACTTGCAATGGCAGAATATCTTTCTAAGAATGACAAAGTTGCATGGGTTAAATATCCTGGATTAAAGGGAGATAAAGACTACGAATTGGCTAAAAAATATATGCCAAAGGGAACATGTGGTGTATTAAGCTTTGGAATTAAGGGTGGCAGAAAGGAAGCAGAAGCATTCATGAAACAACTCAAGATAATCCAAATTGAAACACACGTAGCAGATGCAAAATCTTGTTGCTTAAACCCAGCAACAGCAACACATAGACAATTAACAGACCAGCAATTAAGAGAATGTGGAATATCTCCAGAACTTATTAGATTAAGTTGTGGTATTGAAAACATAGATGACTTAATTGCAGACGTACAAAACGCACTAGATAATATGTAATAGGAGGCAATATGCCAATCATTATACCAAGAGACTTACCAGCATATGAAAGATTAACATCCGAAAAGATTTTCGTAATGGATGAAGCTCGTGCATACTCACAAGATATTCGTCAAATTGAAATCTTAATTCTTAATCTAATGCCTACAAAAGTTGAAACCGAGACACAACTTTTAAGATTGCTTGGTAATTCACCTTTACAAATCAACGTAACATTCCTTCAGACAGCCACATATAAGGCTACACACGTTACTGACGATCATATGGAAAGATTTTACACAACCTTTGATAAAATCAAAGACAGAAAGTTTGACGGCATGATAGTAACAGGTGCACCTATTGAACAAATTCCATTTGAAGAAGTTCAATACTGGAAAGAATTAGAAGTTATTATGGACTATGCTAAAGAGAATGTCACAAGTACCATTTATATCTGTTGGGGAGCACAAGCAGCCCTATATCATTTCTTTGGTGTACAAAAGAAGTTATTACCTAAGAAGTTGTTTGGAATTTATCCATGTCATGCAATTGTACAAAATGATATGCTCTTAAAGGGTATGGATGATACATTCTATATTCCAAATTCAAGACATACATGCATTGCAGAGGAAGATGTATATAACAATCCAAATCTTAAAGTCTTAGCAAATTCAGATGAGGCAGGAATAGTTATTGCAAAAACTCATGACAATAAATCCTTCTTCTTTACAGGACATGCAGAGTATGATAGATACACATTAAGAAACGAGTACTTAAGAGATTTAAATAAGGGATTACCTATAGAGAAACCATATAACTATTTTACAGAGAAATGTGGTGAAGATTTAGAAGATGTAGATATGAAATGGAAGTCTACAGCAAACCTACTTTTCTATAACTGGTTAAACTATTACGTATACCAAGTGACACCATACGTTTTATAATTGTTTATTACAAAGTAATAAAAAAGGATATCTCAAACGAGGTATCCTTTTTAGTTGTTAAGGTTTTGACGAGTTATTATTCTTCGTCTTTCTTTTCTTCTTCTACTGTCTCTTCAGCTGAAGTTTCATCTACTACAACTGCTTCTTCAGAAGTCTCAGCAGCTTCTGCATCTGCAACGTCTCTTGCAGCAGCAGCGTTACCACTTGCAGCACTGTCTCCTACTGTATCTGTATCTGCGTTTTCACCTTTCTTTGAGAAGAGGAGGTTAACAAGGATACCGATAATTAATGCTGTAGCGATAGATGTGATTGTAACAATTGCCTTTCCTTGTGTAGCAAGGCCGAATTGAAGTGATAATCCACCAACACCAGCAATAAGAATTGAAGATACTGTGAAGAGGTTCTTGCTTTCGCCAAGGTCTACGTTCTTGATCATGTTGAGACCTGATACTGCGATGAAGCCATAGAGTGATAAGCAAACGCCACCCATTACACAGCTTGGTATTGTGTTAATGAATGCAATAACTGGTGAAATGAATGCGAGTACGATTGCCATACATGCAGCACCCATAATAGATACTACAGAAGCGTTCTTTGTGATAGCTACGCAACCAATGGATTCGCCATATGTTGTATTTGGTACACCACCGAATACTGCACCAACGAATGAACCGATACCATCACCGAGTAATGTTCTATGTAAACCTGGGTCTACGAGTAAGTCTTTCTCGATAATAGAAGAAATGTTCTTGTGGTCTGCAATGTGTTCAGCAAATACTACGAATGAAACTGGGATGTAGAGAAGTGCGATATTAGCAACACCAGCACCTGTTAATACATTGTTTGTATGTGCATGTAAGAATGTGAAGTCTGGGTAATTTAAGAAACTTTGTACTCTTACTGGTGAGAAGTTGTCTATTAATGATTGGAAGTTGATTATCTTGAGATAATCTACATTACATGCATATCCAAAGATTGAGAAGAATCCAGCAAGTGCATATCCACAAAGAATACCAATAACGAATGGGATTAACTTCATTGTCTTGTTTCCTTTACATGAACAGAAGACGATTACGAAGAATGTGAATATACCGATGAAGATAGCAACTAAGTTGTATGTTCCTGCAAGAGGACCACCACTTTGAACTGAGAGATCTCCAATTGCGTTTCCTGCTAAGGATAATCCGATTAAAGCAACTGTTGGTCCAATAACTACTGGAGGCATTAACTTGTTAATCCATTTTGTTCCTGCAAATTTAACAGCTACAGCGATGAGTACGTATACAGCAGCAGCGAATGCAGCACCGATAAGTACACCAAAGTAACCAAATGCACAAGCACCAATTAATGGAGAAATGAAAGCGAATGAACTTCCAAGGAATACTGGGCTCTTAAATTTTGTGAAGAGCAAGTAGGTGAGAGTACCAAATCCAGCGCCTACTAATGCAGCAGCTGAATCAAGAACTGGATCTAAACCTGAACCTGCAAGTGCGCCATTAACAATTACTGGAACAACGATTGTTGCTGTGATAATTGCTAATAATTGTTGCAATGAGAAAACCAAAAGTTTAGTTAGCTTAGGCTTGTCTCCTACATCATAAATAAGTTTCATATAATCCTCCCTATGCGATTTGTTCGCAAGATTTTAGTTTTCTATAAAAAAAATGAGTACTTTAACGGTCAAATACGCTAAGTACTCGTTCATGGTTATCTTATACCGAATATTTCGATGTGCAATACCTTTAATGTCTTCATAGTTTTCAAAATTGCTTTTGCAATAGTTTTTCCTTGATTTGATTACTATAATTTTACTTAAAAGTAATATTAACATAGATTATTTTTTTCTTCAATAGTTTTCCACATATTTTTTGTAAAAAAATACTAGATGTTGTGCTCTTGAAAAAGAGTCATCAACACTATGTAGTATGCTCTATTCATAAAATATGCCATTTTTTGCATAATCTAACCTTATATAGTTCATATTTTTATAAACATTAAATTTTTTATGCATTTTGCCTGTGGATAAATAAATATTAAAAAAGTCACCACCCAATAAAGATGATGACTAATTTTTATTTAGTTATTAACAATATTATTTCATTTGCTCTGAAATATATTTTAAGATTTCTTTATATGCTTCTGTACTTTCTGGGAAGATGCCAGTGTATAGAGGATAGATATGGAACATTAATTCATGGGATATAACTTTTGTTTTAATTCCGTGTTCTTCCATATTTTTTGCAATAATACGTGTATCATCTAAAAGTATTTCGGCACCACCAACTGTGAATAGTGTAGGAGGGAATCCTTCATAATCTCCAAGTACTGGGGAAACATATGGGTTCTTTCTATCTACACCAAGACAGAATGAATACATTTCACTTTCAATGAGTTTTTCTTTTAACTCATCTGTTAGTTGTTTCTTCTTGTCTCCAAATAGAGGGTCTATGTTGTAATTATCTACATAACTTTGTCCTATACCAACCATATCTGTCCATGGTGAGATTAAGAATAGAGATCTAGGAAGTTTGCCGCCTTCGTCTCTAACTTGTAATAAACAAGATAATACTAAGTTACCACCAGCACTATCTCCACCCATAATGATGTTTTCTGGCTTAAATCCTTCAACTTCAGTTACATATTTCCACATTGCCATACCTTGGTTGTGTTGAACAGGGTATTTGTATTCTGGAGCTAGGTCATAATCTAGAAGGATAGCTTGTACACCTTCACCAGCAGCTTTGCAGTAATCTGCATTTTTCATATAGTAGTCTTTTGACAATCCAGCAGCATAACCACCACCATGATAATATAGAACCAATTTGTCGGATGTTCCTTCGTTTGGCTTAACTCTTACGAATCTGATTCCATCTGGTGTTGTTTCTCTTGTAACAGTGTATCCTTTCTTTGTTTGTAATTTGTTGTTGGAAATCATTTCACAAACTTGTTTCATATTTTTTTTGCCAGTGTCTGGATTCATATTCATAAACTTCCAAACTAGTGCTCTTCCTATTTTCGTTCTAATAGATGCCATA
>CAMVBZ010000058.1 GCA_947165815.1 uncultured Clostridia bacterium | reverse complement strand
TGTTAATAACTTAGTGGAAAACCTGTGGACAAAAAGTGCATAACTAGGGGTCTAAAATTAGGGCAATTGGGGACGATTTTTCTCATACCACAATATATAGTTTTTTAAAAAATATTTTTTTAATTTTTCACAAATTTGGCTCAAAATGTGGTATTTTATTTTCAATATATTTGGGAGTTAAACAACATGGCATTTGCAAGATTTTCAAGCGATTTCTTAATGAACAATTACACACTAGTAGACAACCTTTTCATAACAGAATTGTTGCCTAGTTTAGATGCAGACGAAATTAAGATTTATATATACGGACAATACCTTTGCATGAACCAATCTAAAGACAACTCTTTAGAGGAAATGGGCAAGGCATTATCTGTTGCTCCTTCTAAGATTGTAGACACATTCCAATTCTTTGAAGACAATGGTTTAGTAAAGATTAAGTCCAAGATGCCACTTGAGGTTGAGTATCTCTGCTTGAAGAACCAAAACCAACTCCCAAAGAAATATAAGACTGGCAAATATCAAGACTTTGCAAGCCATCTTCAAACTCTCTTCCCTAATAGAATGCTCACTCCAAATGAATACAATGAGTTCATGGGATTCTTGGAAAGTTCTAGTATGGATCAAGAGGCGCTTTTAATGATTACCCAATTCTGCATAGATACAAAAGGAGAAACTGTTCGTTATCCATACATTCTCACAATAGCAAGAGATTGGGCTTCTCAAGGTGTAAAGACTGTAGACGATGTAGAAGTTAAACTCAATGACTTCGAAACACAATCCGAAACAATGAGAAAAGTCCTTGTTGCTCTTAATAGAAAAGGCGCTGCGGACTTGGAAGAAAAACAAATGCTCGTTAACTGGACCACAAATCTTGGTTTCAGTACTGAGGCCATTATTGCAGCTGCCAAATCTTCTAAATCTAAGACATTTAAGGCACTGGATGCAAAACTTAATGAATTCTATAAACTCTCAATCTTCACAGAGCAAGAAATTAAGAATTACAACAAGTATAGAGATGAACTTGAAGATATCGCACTAACAGTTAACAGTGAAATTGGAACATCATATAGAGACTTAGAACCTGTAATAGAAACATACATCGTTCCTTGGTGTAATAAGGGCTTCAACAAAGAATCCTTGAAGAAAGTTGCACATTATTGTTTCATTAGTGGTGTACGTGGTTTAGAGGGCTTAAATAGCATCATAAACAACTTCTATTCCAAAGGAATAATCTCAAGTGAGGCCATAGATGAATTCGTATCTAACCAAGTTCAAGATGGAGAAAAGATTAAGAAGATTATTGAAACTAGTGGAAGCATGAGAAATGTAACCCCAGCAGACAGAACATTCTATCAAACCTGGACAAAAGACTGGGGATTTACAGATGATATAATTTTATATGCTGCCGAATTATCTCTTGGCAAGCAATACAATATGTCATACATAAACCAAATGTTATCCAAGTGGAAGAATGCTAACATAACAACACTAGAAGATGCAAAGAAGAACAATACTTCTCTAGCACAAAATGCAGTTCCAGCACCACAAATTAAGACAAGAGAATATACAAAAGAAGATTTAAAAGGTATATTTGGAAGCAATTCTATTTCAGATTCAGATATTTAAGGAGCAACTATGAATATTAAGCAAAGAGCATTACAATACACAGTTAATCTAAGACGCAAGGAAAGTTATGCTATACAAAGCAAGGCAGAGAAAGTACAAGTTAGAGCTTTCTCATTCCAAGATGTATCTAAAGCACAACAAGTTTATTCTGCATCTTTATTTGAATGTTGTGGCAACGAGAAAGACAAAAAAGTTATAAAGGCTAAGAAAGATTTTGAGGAAGCTCTTGCAAAACACAAGATTAGAATGGATGCCCTATATCCAAAGGACTTTATCTGTGATAAATGCCATGATGCATGTGTTGTTAATGGTACAATTTGTTCATGCTCTATTAAAACTTATGTAGATGCTCTTAGAAAAGAAAGTGGTTTAGGTGTTAATACTTTCACTTTCAATGATGCAAACCTTGATATAATTGAAGATGAAAAAGCAAAAGCAAATCTTGAAAAAGCATACCACCAAATGAAAGTATTTGTAACTAAGTATCCTAATGTAAAGAAAAACACATTTGTATTTAGTGGTCTTACAGGAACAGGAAAAACATGTTTATCTCAGGCAGTTGCAAATGAGCTCATTAATAAAGGTTTCAGTGTAAAATACGTTTCTGCATTTAAATTTAATAATGATATGATTGCTGTACGTACTGCACCTATTGAACACCAACAAGAAATGCTTGAAGATTATCTCAATAGTGATTTGTTAATCATAGATGACTTAGGCACAGAACCTATTACAAGAAATGTAACTCTTGAATATCTATATTTAATAATTAGTACAAGACAAGAAAAGAATCTTACTACTATTATTTCCACAAACTTAGATGGAGATGGAATAATGACTAGATACCAAGAAAGAATATTTAGCCGTTTAACATCTAAGGCATTCTCACTAAGTTATAATTTTGAAGGAATGGATTTAAGAAAACTATAAAAAATTGGACCATTTCTGATCCAACTTCTTATTCTATAAGAATACATATTATTCTTCGCTATATTTATGATCCCAAATTTGTAGGAATCCAACTGTTGCAGCATAGCAGTTCTCTATACCTTGTTCATCTAGATTATCATAACTATCCAAACGTGTGTGATAATATTTTTCTAAAGTATGAGCTAATCCAGTAACGCCAACACTTCTAAATCCGCCTTGAGTAAATGCAGCACAATCTGTTGCTCCGAATGGAACAGTACCCTTGCCACAATATACACCAACATCTTCACAAGCTTGTAAGAATAACTCTGAGCCTTCTTTATCTGCTGGGACTAGAGCATTTAAGTCTTTAAAATTAACTTGCATACACTTTGGATCATGGATTGTATCATAAGAAACTATAATTGTTGGAACATCTTTATAATCATCCTTATGAGCTTCTGCCCAAGCCTTACCACCTCTAAGTCCACATTCTTCTGAACCAGAAATAATAACACCAACTTCTGTATGTTCTAATTCTATATTGTTTTCTTTTAATGCTTTAAGAAGTGCAATGCCCATATAACAGCCTGTAAGGTTATCATTTGCACCATCTACAACTGTTTTGGTATCACTAATAAAGTATGTAATAAAGAATAATGGGACAAACAACAAGCCTACGCATGGAATTATAAGTGTTACACCTGCTGGCATAGCACCACCAACACCACCAACTAATGCCCATTTTACTATTGCTGCGCCAATAATATATAAAGAACCAATAACGTCTACTATAAATTGTCCAATGAAAACCTTGCCACCAAAGTGGTAGTTTGTAGACCATTCCCAAGTTGCATCTGGGTGTCCGTTAAAGAACACTCTGCACTTTACATCGCCCTTACACTTTTTTATGGCCGTAACATTATGTGATGTCTTTTCTGGATATAATGGGTCTAATGTTTTTGTATATAATACAAATTGAAGTATCATTGGAATATATCCAATAACTACAAGTACTATTGCAATTAAAGATGAGAAAAATACTGCTACGGATGCAAGTATAAAGCAAGTCATTGTAATATAAATCCAACCAAAGAATGAACCTGGATGAATTTCAAATGGTTCTACAGTTGCCTCAGCACCATATCCTCTCATTTGTTCTGCCATATACTCAACAGCTTGAGTTTCTCCATCACTACCTGGATCTCTTTTTGGCATTGTTGTACAAATCTTTGTAATTTCATCTACAATAAATCTTGTACTTTGTTTCTTACCATCTAATAGTTTTTTTGTTTCCATAATTCCCCTATATATTATCTATTTTTAAATTATTTGCCATTAAGTTTAGAAGCGCTTTAAGTACTTCCGATTCATCCTCTGAAAAATCTTTAAATGCCTTTTCAAAGAATTGTTCCTTGCATGTCACTATTCTCTTTGCTATATCTTCACCTTTTTCTGTTAGTTTTAAGGTTTGTTCTCTCATATCTGCTGTATCTAAAGAAACATTAATTAAGCCCTTACTCTTTAAAAGTTTTACACTTCTAGAAATAAGTGCCTTAGACACATCTGATATCTTTGCAATCTCACTGGCTTTTGTTGTAACAGATAAGGAAGAAATAACAACTATTTCATTTGGAGAAAGGTCCTTTTCTCCAAGTTCTTCCATAATAAAATCTCCATACGCTTTTACAAATTTGCGATATAAAGAAAAATAATTATTAGCGTTTTGAGTATCCATAATGACATTATAAATACTTACAAAAAAAAAGTAAACAATTTAACTAATTTTAATAAAATGAGTCTTCCCAAACACTAGAATAATCACTCAAATAAGCCTTAAAAATCCAAATATATATTATCAAAGATAATATAAACATTATAATTCCTATAACAATACCTGCAATACACATATTTCTATATTTTGCACAATCTGGATTATCTTTAGGATATTTCTTAAGTCCGATAATACCAAGAACCAAAGCAGGAACAAGAGACCCAAATATACCAAATATCAAAGAAAGGATTCCAAATACTGGAGATACATATACTGGTTTTATTGGTTTTAGCTCTTCTTCTGTTGGAGGTGTATATACAAATTTATTATCATTAGCCCTCTTTTCATAAACACTTTCAAAAGGGTCTTCGTTTGTTCTATCTAGATCATCATTGTAGTCATTTGTTAGATAACTCTCATTAATATGCCCACAATTTGGACAATATCGATCTCTTGGACTAACTTCTTCTCCGCAATACTTACATTTCATATTATAACCTATTCAATGTTTGTGCCACTGTATGAGCAGATGCCCATGCCCAATGTAAGTTAAATCCGCCAGAATCTCCATCTACGTCTAATGCTTCACCTATAGCATATAAGCCTTTTTGCTTTAAGGATTGGAGTTGCTCATCAAACTCTCTAATGTTTAAACCACCAGATACGCATTGTGCTAAAGATATGTCTCCAAGTCCTTCAATAACTATAGGATATGTTTTAATAACCTTAGCAATAGCATTAACCTTTTGTGGTGCTGGATCACTCTCTTCTGCCTTTGCTGCTGCAATTAGTCTTGCTGCAACTTTGGAATGGAACATACCAAGAAGTAGTTCTCCAACTGTAACATTTCCTCTCTTATTTAAAATACCTTCAACTTCAGATAATGAATACTCTGGCATGAAGTCTATATATAAAGATTGGCCAGGTTTTGCAATTCCTCTAGATATTTCATTTGCCATATTAAATGCTGCAATACCAGAAACACCAAAGTCTTTAAAAAGAATTTCTCCAACTTCATATCTGTATCCAATTCTTATACCACCTTTAACTCTAACTCCAGATAGTCCTTTAATAGACTCTTTGTCTGTCTTAATAGGAACTAGAGATGGTTGGATAGGTTTAATTGTGTGTCCAAATGCTGTATAAAGGTCTAAACTGTTTCTTCCAAATGTGGCTGTAGAACCTGTTGCTAGTACAACATAGTCTGCATTAAATGAGAATGATTTGTTATTCTCGTTTTCGTCTTTATATACACCACCAACAGTAAAACCATCTGCAGCATAGTCTATAGTTTTTACAATATAACCACACTTTGTCTCTACACCATTCTTTTGTACTGCTGTACGTAATACATCTAATACATTAGATGAACACTCTGAATATGGGTATACTCTTTCGTCTATAACTTTAGTTAATAATCCCATTTGCTCAAAAGCACGAACTACATCATGTGCATCAAAGTTGTCTATAAACTGTTCAACATAAGATGGATGATTATAATGGATAGTTTTCATATCCAAATTTGTGAGATTACACTTTCCGTTTCCTGTGGATAATAACTTCTTGCCAACTCTGTCATTGGCTTCAAGTAATAATGTTTTCTTAATAGGAGATAATTGAGAAGCTAAAAATAAGCCTCCTGCACCTCCACCAATTATAATAATGTCATATCTGTTATTCATAGAATTATTTTAACACCTACCTATAAATTATACAACGAGATAAAACAATTTATTTGTTTACTATTCTTATAATAAATAGTATATTTATATCATTAAATATATAGGAGCAAAACATGGGAAAGATAGTTTATGTTGGAGAATATGATCTCACATTAGATAAGTTTGAAAGTCAATTTGAAGTACCAAATGGTGTTACATACAATAGTTATGTTATCTTAGATGATAAAATCGCCATTATGGATACCATAGATAAAAGAAAAGGAGAGGAATGGCTCGCAAACATTCATGAAGCATTAGGAGGAAGAAAACCAGATTATTTGGTAGTTTCTCATATGGAACCAGATCACTCTGCAAATATTGAAACTTTAGTAAAAAAATATCCTGGAATAAAAATTGTTGCTAATGCAAAAACTGTACCAATGCTTAAAAACTTCACTAATTTAGACATAGATTCCATAACAGAAGTAGTTGCAGAAGGTAGCACACTAGACTTAGGTGAACATAAACTCACTTTCATTATGGCTCCATTAGTACACTGGCCAGAAGTTATGGTTGAATATGAAAGCACAACAAAGACATTATTTAGTGCAGATGGATTTGGAAGATTTGGAGACTTTGATGAAGATTCACCTTGGGAAGACGAAGCAAGAAGATATTATTTTAATATTGTTGGAAAGTATGGTCTCCAAACAATGAACCTTCTTAAAAAGGCTGCAACCTTAGATATTCAAAGAATATGCCCTCTACACGGACCAATCTTAACAAAAGATTTAGGGAAATACATTAAATTATATACAACTTGGGCATCTTATGAACCAGAAGAACCAGAGAAGGTTTTAATTGCTTGTGCTTCTATTCATGGAAATACATATAAGGCTGCTGAATATCTTGCAAAGAAACTTGGAGATAGAGCTGTTTTAATAGACATAACAAGAACAGAATATTCCTATGCGCTTTCCGAAGCATTTAGAAATGGAACAACAGTATTCTTCTGCTCTACATATAATTTAGATATGTTCTCACCTATGGCAGATCTAATTGAAAGACTCCAAAACAAGACATGGAGAAATAGAAAAGCTGCTGTTGTAGATAATGGAAGTTGGGCTCCAATGGCTGGAAAGAAGATTATAGAGAAACTTGCAACATTCAAGGACATAACATTAGTAAATGATTTAATTACTATTCCTTCCACCGCAAAAGCAGATACTCTAGCAAAGCTAGATGAATTAGCAGCAAAACTATAATCCCCCAATAATTTAATACAAAGAAAGTACCAAATGAAAAATTTTGGTATTTTTTTATTTTTTCTCTTGACATCTTCTCTATATAATGTATAATTTAATTGTATTCAATTTAATTTGATACAATCTAATATAAACAAATACACAACAAAGGAGAATACAACAATGTCAGTTTATGATTACACAATGAAAGATGCACAAGGCAATGATATCAACCTCGCAGATTACAAAGGCAAAGTATTATTAATCGTTAATACAGCAACTGGATGCGGATTCACACCACAATACGAAGGTTTAGAAGATTTATATGAAAAATATCAAGAAAAGGGTTTTGAAATCTTAGACTTCCCATGCAACCAATTTGCAAATCAAGCACCAGGAACAGATGAAGAAATCGTAAACGAATGCAAAATGCGTTTCCACGTTTCATTCAAACAATTCTCTAAGATCAAGGTTAACGGAGATGAAGAAGCACCTTTATATACATACCTTAAGAAAGAACAACCAGGTGCACTTGGCGGAAGAATTAAATGGAATTTCACAAAGTTCTTAGTAACAAGAGACGGAAAAGTCATTAAGAGATATTCCCCAATGACAAAGCCAGAAGATATCGAAGCTGATATCGTAGCACAATTATAATTAGGAGAAAGAAAATGAGTCATTATGTTTATGAACCAGAAGGTGTATGCTCTATGCAAATAGATTTTGATATAGATGGAAATGTTATATCCAATATTGAATTCTATGGCGGATGCAACGGAAACCTTAAGGCAATCTCTAAATTAGTAGATGGTTGGACAGTAGAAAAGATAGAAGAATATCTACTTGGAAATACTTGTGGAAGAAGACCAACCTCTTGCGCTGATCAACTTGCAAAAGCAGTTAGACAGGCATATAACGAATTAAACAAATAATATGGAAAAGAATTACGATGCACTTAAACTAGAATCTCAAATCTGCTTCCCATTGTATGCAGCTTCTAGAGAGATAATAAAAAAATATACTCCTCTCTTAAATGAATTAGATTTAACATACACTCAATACGTTGCCATGATGGTAATGTGGGAAGTAAAAGAGATCAACGTGAAAGACCTTGGAAACAAGTTATATTTAGATAGTGGTACACTAACCCCTCTCCTTAAAAATCTTGAATCCAAAGGATATGTATCTAGACATAGAAGCAAGGAAGATGAGAGAGTTCTCTTAGTATCTATAACAAAAAAAGGAGAAGCATGATGAGATGTGTTAAGCTTACAAAAGATGAGGCAGCAACATTATACTCACTCTTATATAAAGTACTTGCAGAGTTAAATTAGTTCATAATAATCTCCCTCAATTTTATAAAAAAGAAGGTGAATTTAATTTCGCCCTCTTTTTTTATATTAAATAGTTAATTATTACGTTTCAAATAGATAAAATACATGTTCTGCAATATTAGTCTATTTTAACAACAAGCTTATTTAACTTGTTTTTCCACTTATTTATAGCCTTAATATCATACTCTTTCGGTGCTTTTGTATATGTCTTAGATGCCTTACTTCCTTTTATTAATCCCTTAATAATTGCAAAGAAGTACTTTGGCTTTTTCATACCTCTTACAAACTTTCCAAGCAACGCACCTAGCTTCATATTTCTTCCAGCACCTGCTAGATCTGAAGATTGTATTACAGCGTTGTCATATAAGAAGTCTACTCCCTCATATGGAAGTTTAAGAATCGAATTCTTAAGTCCTTCGTTCTTTGCTGTTGGACCACCAAACTGCTTATGATACTCTCTATTATAGTTCCAAAGATTCTCCATACTTGTATTTTCTTTCTTTATTAAAGTCTCTGCAAGTAATAATCCTGCATTCATAGATAAGTCTATTCCCATTCCATTCATTGGTGTTGTCATGAAAGCACTATCTCCAACACAGGCATATCCATTTGCCACCATTAATGGCAAAGGTCTTCTAACAGGAATTATTCCGTATTGTCCGCCGTGTAATATTTCATCTCCAATATATGGATGGTTTTCTTTGAATATCTTTAATTGCTCCTCTACCTTTTCTTTAGTTAAAGGATCTATTCTTCCAATTAGTATGTCTACATTGTCTTCGTTTACACAACACCAAAATAATCCTTGTTCTCTTTCATGATATAAATAGACCTCAAATGGAAACTCTGGTGAAACTTTTTCTGTCTTGTTGAAGTATGCCCTATAACCATAGAAAGCATCTCCTCTATTTA
>CAMVBZ010000057.1 GCA_947165815.1 uncultured Clostridia bacterium | reverse complement strand
CTTCATCCTCATCATCATGGATATCATCACCCATACTCTCGTCAAAAGAACTAACTTCTTTTAATATAATCTCTTCACTCCCAGAAATTGCCTTTTCTAAACCTTCTAATAAATAGAAAAATCCTAAGCCTCCAGAGTCCACAACATGATTTTTCTTTAGTACTGGCAACAACTCAGGTGTTCTTTGTACGGATTCATAAGCTTCTAATTTCATAGAAATTAATGTTTCCTCTATACTCTCTTTAGCGCCACCTTTAACGCAGTCAGCAATAACTGTTAAAATTGTTCCCTCTTTTGGCTTCTCTACAGACTTATAACTGGCCTTATAACCACTGATAAAACCTTCTATAATGTCATTGGAATCTAAAACATCTTTGTCACTTAATTTTTCATATAATCCCAAGAAGAAAACCGCAAGTATGGTACCACTATTCCCCCTGGAATTCTTTAAAACACTATCTGTAACATTGCATAAAACGATAGATGTAGACTCACTCTCTTTCACACTAGGAATTCCAGACATTGCTCTAGACATATTGTATCCTGTGTCTCCGTCTGGAACAGGAAAAACATTGAGTTTGTTTAACTCAACAGAATGGTTTGTAATATTGCCAAAAGCATATTTTAAACCTTTTAAAAGTAATAGTCCGTTGATTGTCTTCATTTATTTTGCAAGAATTTTAGCCAAAACTTCTTTTTCAGCTGCACCATCTTCTGTTACAACATCACCTACAAAGAAACAAGCAACTAATCCAGGTCCAATGTTTGCTCCTGAGAATTGACCTATGGATGTTCTAATGATCTTGTCTGGGTTGACATAACTCTTTATAACACTCTCATAATAGTCTGCTTCTTTTGGTCTATTTGAATCGGCAATAACTACAACACTCTTATCTCTAATCATTTCTTTTACATACTCTGCTGAAATTTCAAGTGCATGGTTCTCACCTTTTGTCTTTCCTAATACTTGTGCAAAACCATTTGTCATAAAGTCAGCAAGTGGTCTAATACCTACAAGCGTTCCCATCACTGCTATAGGCTTACTAATTCTCCCGGACTTGTTTAAGAAATATAAATCGTCCAAAGGCCCCATTTGGTGAATGGTTGTCTTTATAACATTAAGTTCTTTCTCAATTGTGTCTATATCCTTTCCAGCTTTAATGAGTTCATCTGCTTTGATATAAAGCAATCCTAAAGCGCCAGAATAACGTGTTGAATCTATAATAACAATTTTGTTATTTGGATATTTTTCTTCTAATTGCCCTTTTACAACTGTGAATAAATTATATGTGCCAGAGAAAGCTGTTCCGATTGTAATAGCAATAATGTCTTCTCCGTCCTTTAAATGCTTTTCAAAAACTTCAAGTGTTTCAGCCATAGTTGGATATGCTGTCTTATATAAGATTTTGCCCTTACTCATAGATGAAAAGTATTCATCTGGTGTTATGTTTTCCCAATCACTGTCTGCTAAAAATTGAGTTCCATCTGGTCTTGTAATAACACCATGTACATAATCTACAACATTAAATTGCTCTCTTAAATCTTTCTTAAAATCACAAGCTGCATCTGCAATAATAACTATCTTATTCATATCTTCACCTTTTTATTTTAATTATTGGTTAATATTATATCTCGTTTCTTCATTATTTTATAGTCATTTTAAAATGCACTATAAAAGTTGATTTGTGTCGTTTTTTCTTAACTATTTGAATTGCCCTCGCTGAAACCTAGTCTCACTATTGTCACATCATGATGTACTGCTGGCACAAATTTTTCAAGTATATCTTTTGTTTTTAATCTTAAACTACAAGTGTTTACACAAGGATGACATCCAAAATATTCTCCTTTTAATACATCCTCATCTACAAGCAATCTTACATGGTTTTCTTTGTCGTTCATTAATCCCAATACAGATACTGCACCAGGTAAAATGTCTAAATACTTTTCCATATACTCTGGCTCTCCAAAAGATAATCTTGCACTATTAATTTGTGAAGATATTTCCTTTGTGTGAAATACTTTGTCTGCCGGAATCATTAATAAATAGAAATTTGTCTTCTGTCTGTTACATAAAAATAAATTCTTGCAAATAGTGGCATCTAATGTTTCATCCAAAAGTTTACATATCTCCATATTCATTGCTGGAGTGTCCATATGGTCTATTCTAGAATATTCTATTCCAAGTTCATCTAAAAGGTCGTAAACTCGTATTTCTTTCTCTAAGCGGTTGCTAGTGTCTTCTGGTCTTCCTTTAACTAATTTTAGTTCCATTATTGTTTTCCTTTTCTTTTGTTCCTATCTATTCTACATATTTTTGTTGTTTTAATACAACAATAATTGTAAAATTGTACCAATATGACACTTATTTAAATAAGGAGTTTCTCATGATAAATTATTTTTGCAAAAAACCACTTTGGGAAGTAAGTAGAACTCTCGCAGATGTAGCACAAGGAAGAAAAGAGGCAGATACCGTTATAACAAACTGTAATCTCATTAATGTCTGTACACATGAAATACAAGAAAATATAGACGTTGCTATCGTAGAAGGAAGAATTGCTATGGTTGGCAATTGTAAACATTGTATTGGCAAAAATACAATTGTTGTAGATGCAACAGGTAAATACCTTGCTCCTGCTTTTATGGATGCACATATTCATATTGAGTCTAGTATGCTTACCGCAGGAGAATATGCAAAGGCTGTTGTCCCACACGGCACTTCTGCAATTTTCATGGATCCTCATGAAATATATAATGTTTTGGGTTCAAAGGGCGCCAAATATATGCTCGAAGATGCATCTCGTGCTCCTCTTAAAGCTATTCTTTCTGCTCCTTCTTGCGTTCCTGCAGTACCAGGTTTTGAAGATACTGGTTCTTCTGTAGGTCCAGAAGATATAGCTGAAATGATGAAACTAAAGGAGTGTTCTGGCCTTGGCGAAATGATGAATTTCCCTGGCATAGTTTTTTCAGATAAAAAAACACATGAAATAGTTGGAGAAACACTAAAGGCTGGTAAAATTGCAACAGGTCATTATTCTATACCAGAAACAGATAAGGGCTTAAATGCTTATATTGCATCTGGTATTAGATGTTGCCATGAATCCACAAGAGAGGAAGACGCTCTAGAAAAAATGAGACTTGGTATGTATGCTCTATTTAGAGAAGGCTCTGCTTGGCATGACCTACAAGAGTGTGCAAAGGCTATAACAAAACATAATGTAGATACAAGATTTGCATGCCTAGTTTCTGATGATGCCCATCCTCATACTCTTATAGCTAAAGGGCATTTGGATTATATTATAAAGAGAGCAATGAGCTATGGGATAGATGTTATTACAGCAATTCAGATGGTTACTATTAACGTTGCACAATGCTTCCAATTAGATCATGAACTAGGGTCAATCGCTCCGTCTAAATGTGCGGATATGGTTTTATTAGATAATCTTAAGGATTTCAATGTTACAGATGTTTGGATAGATGGAGATTACGTTGCAAAGAATGGTTCTCTTATTAATGATATAGGTTCATACTCATACCCAGAAGATGCAACTCACTCCGTTCACCTTTCCTATAAAAAGCCAGAAGACTTTGACATCCTCCATAAAGGAGATAAGGTTACTGCTAGAGTTATAGAAGTTATACCAGCTAAAACAAGTACAATAGAAAGATTTGTAGACCTAGACGTTAAAGATGGTAAGGTTATTATAGATAAGAATAAAGATGTCCTTAAAGCTTTTGTTTTTGAACGCCACCATGAAACGGGAACATTTGGTATTGGATTTATTAAAGGATTTGGAATTAAAAATGGCGCACTAGCACAAACTGTTACTCATGATGCTCACAACTTAATTGTAGTTGGAACAAATAATGAAGATATGGCTGTTGCGGCTAATGAACTAATTAAATGTGGTGGTGGTCTTGTCGCAGTAAGAAATGGTAAAATCCTTGGAAAAGTAGAATTGCCAATCGCTGGAATAATGTCAGATAAACCACTCCTTGATATGGATAAGGATGTTCATGGTTTGGAACTTGCATGGGAGGATCTAGGATGTACTCTTCCTTCTCCTTTCATGACAATGTCAATTATCCCTCTTGCATGTTTGCCAGAATTAAGACTAACAAATAGAGGCATAGTAGATTGCAGAACGTTCATATTCCAAAAGCTTTTTGTAGAATAATTTAAAAAATATTATATACTAAGGGAGGATTCGTTCTCCCTTTTTATTTTGCACAATCAATACTTTAAATTGCTGTTTGTTACATTATAAATACCAGTTTGTGTAATTAGAAATGTATTAAAATATTCTCTTTTCAAACTGCTTTTTTGGTTATATAATTATCGTATGGAAAAGAAATATACCCACGTTTTAATAGATATAGATAACACTATTCTAGACTTTGACGAATGCGCTAGACAAGGTATCATAGAGGGCTTTAAGGATATAAATATGCCATACACAGATGATATCTTTCTAGAGTTTTTAAGGGTTAATAAAATGCTGTGGGAACAGTTTGAAAACAAAATTATAACCAATGCTAAACTCCATGAAATTAGATTTAATACCATTTTTTCTAACCTTGGTTTAGAAATAGATGGACATGCTTTTGAGGCTGCATTTAGAGAAAGACTTCATGTCAGTCATATCCCAGTAAAAGGAGCTGAAGAATTCTTACAATATCTATACCAAAAATATGATCTATCTGTTGCAAGTAATGGGACTCTCTTTCAACAAACAGAAAGAGTAAGACTCGCAGGATTCACAAAATATTTTTCTCATCTATTCGTATCCTCTGAAGTTGGATTTCAAAAACCAGATAAACGTTTCTTTGATAAAGTGCTATCTACTCTTAATACCAATAAAGATAATATTATTTTTGTTGGGGATTCTCTAAGTGCAGACATTCAAGGTGGGATCAACTCTGGAATAGATACAGTATGGTTTAATCCTAAAAAAATAGTGGGAGAAATATCCCCCACATATGAAATAAATTCTTTAGATCAAATTAGAGATATTCTCTAAGCCTTTATAGTGGCCTTTACTTTTACCTTGGCCCATTTTCTAAATAACAACACAGGATTGAGATAACATCTCCTTATATGACTTCTAGAACTTAAAAGGGTTATCTGCTTAACTCCTAATCCTTCTAATATTTCTTTAGAAAACTTTGCATTTTCTTTCGTGGTCGTAGAATTATTCTCAATGACTATCTTTCCTTCATCTACACCATTTTTAATAAGATAATCTTTCATCATGTCGGCTTCTCTAACGCCCGCTATAGTATTTGCAACTCCACCACAACAAAGAATCTTATCAAAGCTCTTTTCAACCTCTAAAGTCTTTGTAAGCCTCTTCATCATCTCGATAGAAAAGGTTTTGTCGTCATTCATCTTATTGCCTAATACTACTAATACTTCCATAATAAAAATGTGCGAGGTTTTGTCCCCGCACACTCCTTTTATTAGTCTCTTGAGAATACAAAATCTAAATTGTAATAGACATTGACTCTACTGTATATACCCGAGGATGTACTCGTGTAAACATTATATGTCTTGTAGTATGGTGTTCCATCTGCAAGTTCAAGTTCTTGTTGTGCTGTACCAGTGCCATATCCTGTGCCAAGTAACTTGTTCATCATCGCAGCACTATCAACATTGTTTGCAAGATAGAATGCATAGTCTGTTAATGTTAATGTATCACTAATTAAATCTGTGTATTCAGATGCAACAATCTTGAATCCATCAACATCAAATGCACATCCTCTAAATGCATATGCACCAATGTCCTTAACCGCTGTGGACATTGTGAAGTCATCAAGTGCATAACACTTATCAAATACGTCTGCATTAATTGTATCAATCTTTGTCTTACTTAAATCAATGTGGTTCAAGTTCGTACATCCAGAGAATGCACTGGACTCTATTACCTCAAGACTTGTTGCCTTTGTAAAGTCAATATTTTCAAGTGATGTACAATTCTCGAATGCATTGTAACCAATATATTTAATGTTGCTTGAGAAGTAATATGCTATTGCATTTGCTGTGTCTGTACGATATTCAGAATCAATATTTGTTACAGCATTGGTTATTGGGTCATATGTATAAGTCGTACCCATCAAACTTCCAGCTGAATATATGTATCTAGCAACAGTTGCCTTTGAGTTATTGTTTATATTAGAACGATAATGAATAAGTTCATCATCAGTGTAAGTTGGATTTGCTATCTTTGCTTCTGCCATAGTTGGTGCATACAAGAATAAGTTATTTACATCACACCAAGAATTATAAATTGAATATGGTAGATAAATTGTATCTGCTCCATCATAAACGAACTTATAGAAACATCCATCTTCTACACTTGCCAATTCATAATCGTAATATACGGTGTATGTTGACTCTGAAACGGTTGTTAAATAAGATCCGCTATAGTGCTCTGGAACATAGACCATATTATCATCTGAAACTGGAAGGTTTGCATTACTGAGCATCAATACTGAACCTTTTCTGTAGCATGCATCAATTACATAGTTCTTTAATGTTCTCCAGTTGCTTCCTTCTGTCGTTCCATCAGAATATGTAAACTTATTCAATGTAGATGGTAATCCCTTTCTGTCAGCTTCGTAGAATTCTATATCAAACTTAATTCCTTCATTAACTCCTGGTGTTGCTGGATCATCTGGATAATATTCATCAAGAAGAGCAGCTAATGTTCTATAGTATTCTGTATCTGGGAAATAAATCTTTCCATAGAATACCGTCTCGTTATTTAAGATACATTCTAATTTTGTAGCTGTTCCATCATTTACAAGCTCATAACTAATTGTTGGTGTTAATTCATACTTGTATGATGCATTATAACTATAATCTGTTGTCTCATAACCTAAATTGTCTAATTGTGGAATGCTTGTATTAATTGTCTCTGTTCCTGTCTTGCCATCAAGTGTATATGGAATAACAATTTCATCCATTCCTTTGAAGTTAATTGACTTAATGTATACTCTGGAGATATATGTTACATCTTCATCATATGGTTCAACAACATTCTTTGCATCTCCTGGTTTTACAAAGAATTCATAATTGTCATCTGCTTCAACTAATGGAGTTGTCTTGTCTTCTGCTACTTCGAATGTGTAGAAGTCTTTTAGATTTGTACATCCAGAGAATGCCTCTTCTCCAATTGTCTCAATTGTATTACTGAGATAAATTGCAGTAAGTCTTGTTAAGTTCTTGAATGCACCATCTCCAATGGATACGACTTTGTATTCATGATTGTCATATACAACTGTGGTTGGCAACATTAATGTTGAATCATATGAGCTCTTGTATGAGTTAGAAATACCTGTAATTGTTGCAACATATTCGCCGTTGGATACAGCATAGTCAAATGTGTAAACCTCTGGATGAGTTCCAAGATATACACTATATAGAACTGTTAATTCCATATCCAAATCTCCATATGTTACTTTTGCAGTACGTAGACCAAGTGCTCTTGTATCAAACTTATCTGATACTACCCAGTCATGAGTTCTTTCTAGATAAACTTTGGTAATTACAAAACCACCCTTATCCATAGCAATTGTCTTGTGTGAACCATCTTCATAAATCAAATCGAAGAAGCACTCTGAATAGTAGTTGGATGCCTCACCATTTACTGGGAACAAGAAAGCAGATGCTTGTGTAAATGACTTAACTTCTGGAACTTTGGATGAATATGTCCATGTTGTATAATACTTATTCGCTCCAGCAAATCCTTGATATGTTATTTCAACATTGAGAATCTTTGAAGCTCCTCTAGAATAAGAATAGTTGTTAATGTAAATTTTACACTCTGTTGTGTTGATGGTTTCTTCATCACCATTTTTATTATCTAGTCTATATGTCAATCCACTCTTTCCATTGAGTAAGTTGAATTGTACATATGGTTTCTTGTTTCCATTATTTGGATCTGGTCTTGAAAGAATTTCAGTTAAGCTTGTGTCTGTTGTGAAATATTCTTCTTGTAAACTCTTAATTTCAATTGTAGATTCATCGATACCTGGATAGATATAAATAATACGTGGGTCAGAGTTTGCTGTCTTGAAGTAATACTGAGCTTTAACTGCTGTACTTGGAACATCTGTTGCACTAAACTTCCATGACTTATCTAATCCAGTACCCTTCATTTCAATTTTATTATTTGCACTATCAAACAATTCTAATTCTTCGATGTTAATGTTTTCTGTATTTGCAACACCATTGTTGTAAATCTTATAAACACCACCCTTAATTGTTGTGCCAGTATAAATCTTATATTCACTTGTTGTTGGCATTTCATATAAATATCCTTCAACTTCAGCTGTGAATTGATATGTCTTTGGAACACCTGCTTCCATTACTGAGTAGTAATAATTTCCACCTTGTGCGATAGCTTGATTATAATGTGTCAATTCTGTACCAGTATCTCCTTCAACTGCAGTGAATGTTGTGTAGTTTCTGGAAACTCTATTTTCAAGCCATGTGTCTGTGATATATAAAGAATCTGCTGCTGCATCTCTAATGATGTAACCTTCTGGAATTACATTTGTGTTAATTGTAATACGATCTAATTCCAATTTAACTGTTTCTAGTGTTTCTATGTATTTCCATGTTGTATTCTCACTCTTTACAGAATTTACATATGCATCAAGTTCTTGTGAACCAGTCTCAAGATATATCTTAATATTTTCATTAAGTGTGTTGTTTGCTGTGAATAATGATTCTTTGTAGAGGACTATATCCTTTGGCAATTGCCCACCAATGAATGAAATATCTTTAATAGAAGATGCACCTTGGAATGCATATGGTTCAATTTCCAATTCAGTTATTCCTGCTGCAAATAAAATATCTTCAATTCTACTATCATCATGTCTTGAGAATGCACCCTCTGCAATAACTTTTACGTTGCTTGGTATTACAACAAAATCATTTGCTTGTGTAACAGGTGCAAAATATTCAACAAGTATTCCGTTAATAATACAGAATCCATCTGAACTTATTATCTTCTTTGCAGATCCCCATTCTTCTGCTGTACGTGAATCTGTTGGAGTAGATACCCATGTTGTATCTGAGAATGCGTTAGCGCCAATGCTTGTAATGTTATCTATATTTTCAAATTCAATATTTGTAATATTTGAATAACCACTAAATGCGTTTGGAGCAATCTTAGAAATTACAACACCACCAACTTGTGCTGGTATTACAGCTTTTGTCTTGCTATTGGATGTGTCTCCTGTGTATCTATAATAGATAGGTCCAAGAATAAGTGAAGAATATCCATCTTCTGCTTCTTCTTTTTCGAAGTACTCTCCTGCTTCAAAATCTTCTTCATCTTCAGGTTGGGCAATAATGAATTCACGTGTATCATAATAATCTAATTCATAATATGTCTTACTTACGTCAAATACAGATGCTTTCTTGTATCCAGTACCATTAACCCATTTTGTTCTGAAGAA
>CAMVBZ010000056.1 GCA_947165815.1 uncultured Clostridia bacterium | reverse complement strand
ACTATTAGTACTCCAACTCCAGAAAAACCAATAGATCCAAATAAGAAAAAGGTTAAAGAAAAGAAACCAAAGGCATCTATGTCTTTCTTCACCGCCCTTTCACTTTCCGCAAGAAACCTATGGACAAAGAAGTTTAGAACTGGCCTTATTGCTTTTGCTGGTTCCATCGGTATTATTGGTATTGCTCTAGTATTATCTTTAACCAATGGTTTTGATATTTATATCAAAGATTTACAAACAAGCACACTTGTTAATATGCCTGTTATGATTTCTAGTTTGTCTATAAGTGTAGATACAAATTCACTTATTAACATGGTTCAAGAAGAAGGTGAAGAATACCCAGAAAATAATGAAGTTGTCCCATATTCAATTGAATTGAATAGCGGCATTAAAATCTCAGCAAATATTCTTAGCCCTGAATATGTGGAATATGTTTCCAAAATAGACAAAAACTTGCTTAACTCAATTAAATACACTTATTCTTTCCAGCCAACTATGGCAACTCACAACTATAGAGGTGAATTAACTTCTATTAATATTACTAATAGAAACTCGCAAAGGTATTGGAATGAATTATTAGATACAGATTTTGTAAAGAGCCAATATGATGTAATTTATGGTAAATACCCAGAAAATTATGATGAAATAGTCTTGGTTGTAGATCAATACAACTATATACATGCAGATGTTTTGGAATTGCTCGGTTATCAATTGAATTATAAAGATGATTCTATGAAATTTAAGAATATCCCATTCTCTAAATTCGTCTATGACGAAACCACCAATCCAAACAAGTATACAATCATTACAAACAACAACAGATACTATCCAGACACAGTAGATGGAAAGGATGTATTCTCTAGATACACAACTGAAGAAGCATATAACGAACCAAGTGGCGAAGATAACATAGATTTAAAAATTGTTGGTGTTATAAGACCAAATAAGAATGTTGTCATCCCATTCATTCCAAGTGGTTTGGCATATACTAAGGAACTGTCCGAAATGTATCTTAACAACTGTATGGAATCAGATGTTGCACAAGCTCAGTTAGACAATAACATATATAATGTTTTGAACGGAAATGAGTTCTCTGCAGACTTCTCTTCCTTGGTTACAGTTTTAACTGGATATGGCATAAACGAAAAAGACCTAGTTAATACATTTAAGTCTATGATGACAGTTGAAAGATTGAAAGAATATCTTGGCGACACATACTCAGATGAGCAAATAACACAGCTCGTAGAAGATATTTCAGATGAGGACACTATTAATGGTTTAATGGCAACCATATCACATGATTTAGATATTCCAGCATCAACATTAAAAGGTCTAATTGCTATGATGGTTGAATTAATCCCAGATATCGGATTAACTAGCGAAAGCGTATTAACAATTCTAGACTCAGCATATGAAACTCAATTACAAAGATTGGGCGCTACAAAAATGCCATCCTCTATTTATTTGTATCCAAAAACTTTTGAAGATAAGGATAAAGCATTGGCATATTTGGACGAATGGAATACAAAATGTGATGCATCTGGAGATTATGTATTAAGAGTATCCTATACAGATGCTGCAGGTACTGTAAGTACAATTGTTAACTGGATTGTAAAAATAGTATCAGGTATCTTTATTGCATTCGCTGCAATTTCTTTGGTTGTTTCCTCAATCATGATTGCAATTGTAACATATATATCTGTTCTAGAAAGAACAACGGAAATTGGTGTATTACGTTCTATTGGTGCAAGAAAATTAGATATAGCCAATGTGTTTAATGCAGAAACCACCATTATTGGATTAATCTCTGGTGTATTGGGCATTATTATTGCTTGGATATTGGATTTCCCAATAAATGCTATACTTCATTCTATTAATTCCCAAGTACCACCCAACTTTGCACAAATAGCTTGGTGGCATGCATTTGTATTAATTGCTTTAGCAATAGTATTAAATGTCCTTGCTGGATTTATTCCTTCAATAATTGCGTCTAAAAAAGACCCGGTTGTTGCACTCAGGTCTAATCAGTAATTATTATTTTAATATTTTGTCTAGGTATTGCCCAGTATAACTATTGGGTTCTTTAGCAACGTCTTCTGGAGTACCAGTTACCAATACAGTACCGCCATTGTCTCCACCCTCTGGTCCAAGGTCTATAATGTAATCAGATACCTTTATAACATCTAAGTTATGTTCAATAACTACAACAGTGTTTCCTTGATCAACAAGTGTTTGTAAAATACCAATAAGTTTAGAAACATCATGAGTATGTAAACCTGTTGTTGGTTCATCTAAAACATATATTGTTTTACCAGTACTTCTCTTAGACAATTCTTTCGCAAGTTTTACTCTTTGTGCTTCACCGCCAGAGAGTGTTGTTGAGGATTGACCTAAAGCTATATAACCGAGTCCAACATCATATAAAGTCTGTATTCTATTCTTTATCTTTGGAACATTTCTAAAGAATTCTAGAGCCTCATCTACTGTCATATTTAAGACATCGCTAATACTCTTTCCTTTATATTTAACTTCAAGAGTTTCTCTGTTATATCTTGCGCCATGGCAAACATCACAAGGAACATAAATATCTGGCAAGAAGTGCATTTCAACTTTCATAACACCATCTCCATTACAATGTTCACATCTTCCACCTGCCATATTAAATGAGAATCTTCCTGGACCATATCCTCTAGCCTTTGCATCTGGAAGGGATGCAAATAGTTCTCTTATTGTTGCAAACAAATCTGTATATGTTGCAGGATTACTTCTTGGTGTTCTTCCAATTGGACTTTGATCTATATCTATAATCTTATCTAATGCTTCATATCCTTCTATTCTGTCATAGTCCCCTTCCTCTACAACTGCATTATTGAGTTCTTTGGATAACTTTGGAACTATAATTTGGTTGAGCAATGAAGACTTTCCACTTCCAGATACACCAGTAATACAAGTAAAGGTTCCAAGAGGTATCTTAACATCTATATTTTTAAGATTGTTTTGTCTTGCTCCATATACACTTATAAACTTCCCATTACCTTTTCTTCTAGCAATAGGTACATTAATTGAGTATTCTCCAGATAAGTATTTGCCTGTTATAGACTCTGGACAAGCAATAATATCATCTACACTTCCTTGTGCAACAACTTCACCGCCATGAACACCTGCTCCTGGACCAATATCTACGATATAATCTGCAGAACGCATAGTTTCATCGTCATGTTCAACAACAATTAAAGTGTTTCCTAAATCTCTTAATCCCTGCAAACTATGTATTAGTTTTGAATTGTCCTTTTGGTGTAATCCAATACTTGGTTCATCTAGAATGTAAAGAACTCCCGTAAGACCACTACCGATTTGTGTTGCTAGTCTAATTCTTTGGCTTTCACCACCAGACAAAGTGGACGCACTTCTCCAAAGAGTTAAATATGTTAAGCCCACATCACATAGGAACTTAAGTCTCGCATCTATTTCTTTTAAGATACTCTTTGAAATAATCTTTTCAGTTTCTGTTAAATCTAAATTTTGGAAGAATACTCTAAGATCCGCAACAGACATATTACATATCTCCCAAATGTTCTTTCCGCCAATAGTAACACTTAATGCTTCTTTTTTGAGTCTCTTGCCTTCACAAGCAGTACATGGGACTTGTTTCATATACTGAGATATTTCCATCTTAACAGCTTCGGAATCCGTTTTGTTATATCTTTGCATTAAGTAATTTGCAATACCTTCCCATTCGGTAGAAGCACTTCTGCCCCAATATGAAGAATAATCTTTCTTGTATTTAATCTTAGTCTTCATCCCTCTTTCTCCGTAGAAAATGAGTTTTAGAACATCCTTTGGGAGATCCTTAATAGGAACATCTAAGGAGAAACCAAAATTATATGCTAAAGATTGGAAAGCTGTATCTGTTCTAGAAGATTCTCCTATAAACATACCAACAACCCTAATTGCGCCTTCCCTTAATGTTAAGTTTTTATCCTTAATTAAGAGGTTCGGATCTATCTCACTTGAATATCCCAATCCTGTACATTTTGGACAAGCACCATGTGGATTATTGAATGAGAATAGCCTTGGGGATAATTCCTCAAATGAAATACCACAATCTGGACAAGCGTATAGCGTTGAAAACAATTCTTCACTGCCATCGAAGTCAACAACAACCAAACCATTAGCTAGTTTTATGGCTGTTTCTACTGCGTCTGTAAGTCTTCTTGCCACGCCTTCTTTAATAACCATTCTATCTACGACAATAGATATATTGTGTTTTATGTTTTTATCTAAATTGAATTCTTCATCTAGGGTGTGATTTTCACCATCTATTCTTACTCTAACATAACCTGCTCTTTTCCATGTTTCGAGTTGCTTCTTATATTCACCCTTTTCTCCACGAGCAACAGGTGCAAGAACTTGAATCTTACTCCCTTCTCTTGCATAAATTCTATCTACTATTTCATCTACACTTTGGCTTTCTATTGGTCTTCCACATTGAGGACAATGAGGATGCCCTATTCTTGCATATAATAAACGGAGATAGTCATAAATTTCGGTAACTGTACCAACATTAGAACGAGGGTTGTGAGATGTTGTCTTTTGGTCTATGGATACGGCTGGAGATAATCCTTCTATTTGTGCAACATCTGGCTTTTTCATTTGTCCAATGAATAAACGTGCATATGAAGATAAACTCTCCATATATCTTCTTTGCCCTTCTGCATAAATAGTATCAAAAGCAAGTGATGATTTACCACTTCCACTCAAACCTGTAAATACAACCAACTTATCTCTTGGAATAGTTAGGTTAATATTTTTTAAATTATTCTCCTTTGCACCAATAATCTTAATCTCGTCCATATATTACCCTATTGATTTTAATAGCCTCTTTAATTCGGCTAGTTCATTTCTTAATTCTATTGCCTTTTCAAAGTCTAGAGCATCTGCTGCTGTTTGCATCATGTTCTTAACTCTTTCTATCTCACGTACAATATCCTTTGCAGTATACTTGTCGTCTCTTTGTTTCTTCTTTGTTATCTCCAAAGTATTAGAATATGTCTTCTTAATTGTCTTTGGTGTAATGCCATGCTCTTTATTGTATTTGTCTTGGATAGTTCTTCTTCTATTAGTTTCATCTATTGCTCTTTGCATCGAACCAGTGATGGTATCTGCATACATTATAACTCTACCATTCTCATTTCTTGCAGCTCTACCAATAGTCTGTATTAAAGATGTTTCAGATCTTAAGAAACCTTCTTTATCTGCATCCAAAATACATATAAGTTCTACCTCTGGAATATCTAATCCTTCTCTTAATAAGTTAATGCCAACAAGGACATCAAATTCATCTTTGTGCATAGCCTGAACTATCTCAATTCTTTCTAAGGTATCTACGTCTGAATGCATATATCTTACACGTATATTTGCCTCTTTTAAGAACTCAGTTAAGTTCTCCGCCATTTTCTTAGTTAATGTCGTAATCAATACTTTACCATTATGTTTTGTAGTGTTAAATATCTCGTTTATGATATCATCGATTTGTCCATCAACTTTTCTAACTTCAACAATTGGATCCAATAAACCGGTAGGACGAATAAGCTGTTCTGCCACTTGATCAGCCAGGTCTAATTCATATTTTGCAGGTGTTGCGGACATACAAACTATCTGCTTCAAATGACTCTCAAATTCTTCAAATTTAAGTGGTCTATTATCATATGCTGCTGGTAGTCTAAAGCCATATTCAACGAGGTTTGTCTTTCTGGATAAGTCACCACTATACATTGCTCTTAGTTGAGGTATAGTCATATGTGATTCGTCTATAAATACAATGAAGTCTTGTGGAAAGAAGTCTAATAAAGTATATGGTGGTTGTCCTGGTTCTCTACCATCAAAATATCTTGAATAGTTCTCAATACCAGAGCAATATCCTACTTCCTTTATCATCTCTATATCATAGTTTACTCTTTCTTCAATTCTTTGAGCCTCTATAAGTTTGTTTCTATCTTGGAAGTATTTTACTTGTTTTGCTTTGTCTGCAAGTATCTTTTCATATATTGCTTCCTTGTCTCCGCCAATAACATATTGTGTTGCTGGGAAGATAACTGTACTCTTAAGTTCATTTATTACCTTTGTTGTTAAAGAATCTATTTCACAAATTCTTTCAACTGTATCTCCGAAGAACTCTACTCTTATTGCTGTTTCTGCAGACCATGCCGGGAATATATCTACAGTGTCTCCTCTAACTCTAAATGTACTACGTACAAAGTCCATATCTGACCTGTTATATCTGATGTCTACAAGCCTTGTACAAAGTACATCTCTATCTAGTTCATCTCCTTCCCTTATGGATACAGCTTGAGAAAAATACTCTACAGGTGCACCTAAGCCATAAATACAGCTAACAGATGCAACTACTATTGTATCTCTTCTTTCACAAAGTGAGGCAGTGGCAGAGTTTCTTAATCTATCTATTTCCTCGTTTACTTCAAGTTCTTTCTCAATATATGTATCTGTTCTTGGAACGTATGCTTCTGGTTGGTAATAATCATAGTATGATACAAAGAATTCAACTCTGTTATTAGGGAAAAATTCCCTAAATTCATTACAAAGTTGTGCTGCAAGAGTTTTATTATGAGCAATAACTAATGTAGGTCTTTGAGCTTTTGCAATAATGTTGGCTGCCGTAAAAGTCTTACCTGAACCAGTAACGCCTAAAAGAACTTGAGTCCTAAATCCATTCTCAAGTCCATCTACAATCTTTTCTATAGCGTCTACTTGGTCTCCACATGGCTTGTAATTAGAAACCAACTCAAATTTGTGTTCTTGCTCCATGTTATTTCCAGATTCCTAATGCGTGGAATAATAATCTTAAACTTAATGCTACTATGCCAGATAATAATGCTAATCCAATAGTTAATCCAACTTTAAAAGCTAAATTATTTCTAAAAGATTTTTCTACTCTTGCATATGCAAGTCCCTTTTGATGCATATTGATAGCGTATACAAGTTCACCCCTTCTATCTGATGGAGTAACATCGAAATAATCATCAATTTCTAGATTTCTAAGTATTGGCCATAAATCCTCTTCCCTAATTTCTAAATCTAGTGGAAGTTGCTCAAATATTTCTATTGGAGTAAGCAAACACATTCCATTGTTTTTCTCAGAAATGGAATATACCAAGTGCATAACTGCCTTTTCTTGTTTTGTTAAAATGTGTTGCCTCTCTAATGCCATAAACTAAAATACGAATTTTTGAATTATTATTGCTATTGCTGTTGCTATTGCGCCGCCTATGAATGATCCTAGCAATGCTACTAAGAATACATTCTTTATTAAGCCTTTGCTTTCTACAGGAGTTTCTTTCTTTGTTTCTGAGACTAATGTTGCCTCACTAACAACGTCATTGTTTGTTGGAACTTCTTCTGTTATAGGTGTCTCACCCTTTTCTAGAGCAAGAATAGGAGGTAAATCTGATTTTGGTGCTTCAAATTCTTTCTCTATTATTGGTAATACTTGTATACAATACTCGTCTGGAGTAAAGTATTTAACCTTGATATAGTTTCTTTCTTTTAGGTCTCTAATAATGGAACTTAATTGCACTTTTGTCATATAGACATCTGGCATTCTTTCCATAATTTCCTCAGCCTCAACGACCTTAAACATGCCGTCTGAGCCACATAATTCCATTAAAGCCTTACATACTATTTTCTTTTCGTTATCCAACATAAACTTTCTCCTTAAGCCCTATAATTGTAGCACAATTATATAGTTACCGCAACAAAAGTCTTTTTAAGATTAGCTTAAAATGACCCCTCCAAATACAAAAAGAGTAAAAAATAGTACACAATTATAAAAAATTGTGTTAAAATTGCTGCACTATGAACTTATTAAGCAAATTTTTAAACAAAGTAGACTTCAATAGTTATGAAGAAATGAAGGCTGAAAGTCAGCTCAATGTTCCTTCTAACTTTAACTTTGCTTATGACATAGTAGATGAGTATGCCAGACTCTGCCCAGAAAAAAGAGCTCTCGTTTGGTGCAACTCAGTTGGAGAAGAAAAGATTTTAACATTTAAAGATCTCTCAGAATTAAGCAATCAAACAGCAAATTACCTCCTCTCTTTAGGATTAAAGAAAGGTGATTACATTATGACAATGCTTAACAGACGTTGGGAATTCTGGGTTATTGTTGTTGCTTGTTGCAAACTTGGAATCATAGTTATTCCAGCAACTCATCTTCTTACTCCAAAAGACGTTTATTATCGTTGCAATTCTGCTGAAGCAAAGGCTCTTATTGCAACCAACGAACCAGATGTTATTGAGCACATAACAGATGCTCTTTCACAATGCAAAACACTTAAGAACGTCATATATACAACACCAGTTAATGGTTATGCTTGCTTTGATGAAGAAATAACAAAATTCCCAAAGACATTATCTATTTCTCGTCCAGAAATTGATTCTCAAAAAGACATTATGCTTTGCTATTTCACATCTGGAACAACAGGTATGCCAAAGATGGTTCAACACAACTTTGAATACCCAATTGCTCACATTTATACTGCATACTATTGGCAAGATGTTCAAGATGACGGACTTCACTTTACAATGGCAGAAACTGGCTGGGCAAAGTGCAGCTGGGGTAAAATTTATGGTCAATGGATAGCAGGCACAGCAATATTTGCTTATGACTATAACGGAAGATTTACTCCTACAGACGTTCTTCCTCTAATTCATAAATATAGAATTACAACATTCTGTGCACCTCCAACAATATACAGATTCCTTGCAAAAGAAGATTTGTCTTCTTATGACTTCTCTTCATTAGTACACTGTTCAACAGCTGGTGAAGCACTTAATGCCGAAGTTGCAAAACAATTCTATGATGCAACAGGTCATGTAATATATGAGGGATTTGGACAAACAGAATCTACCGTTATTCTTGCTACATTTAAATATATGCAACCAAAGGTTGGTTCTCTTGGAAAGCCATCTCCTGCTTATGATATAGTTTTACTAGACGATATGGATAATGAACTTGGAGACAACAAGGAAGGTGAAATCTGTATTAAACTCAGACCACATCAATATGGCTTAGTAGAAAGCTATAAGAATGACGAGGCAAGAACAAAGGAAGCAAGAGGCGGAACATACTACCATACAGGAGACCTGGCAAAGAGAGACTCAGATGGTATTTATTGGTACGTTGGAAGAAAGGATGACATCATTAAATCAAGTGGATATAGAATTGGGCCATTTGAAGTTGAATCTGCTCTTATGGAACATCCATCTGTTTTAGAGTGTGCTATTACTGGCGTCCCAGATCCATTACGTGGACAAGTAGTCAAGGCAACAATCATCTTAGCCAAAGGCTACACCCCTTCAGACGCTCTCAAAAAGGAATTGCAAGACTATGTTAAGAAAGTTACAGCTCCATATAAATATCCTCGTGTAATTGAATTCGTAGACGAGATGCCAAAGACCATTTCAGGAAAAATTAGAAGAGCTGAAATTAGAAAGCAAGACAGCAAATAAAAAATCTCCCACAAA
>CAMVBZ010000055.1 GCA_947165815.1 uncultured Clostridia bacterium | reverse complement strand
AGAATCCGACCGCACCAAGTGCTACTACTAATGCAATAACAATTCCTGCAATTGCTCCACCAGAAAGTCCTTTCTTTGCTGGTTGTACTGCTGGTTGGTCTGGGTTAACAGGTTGTGGTTCAGGTTGAGCATCTTCTACTACTGTAATAAATGATGAGAAGTGATTAGTTGTAAATGTGATTTCGTTATCTTGATAAGATGTTGGGCAACCTGTTCTGTTTCCACCATTCAAATAGTAAACCTTAACTGCTTTACCATCTGGAACTTCGATTTCACGATGAACTGTTACAGTTGCGGTTCCGTTTGCAAATGTTGCACCTATGAGTGTTAATTCAAAGACGCTATCAAGCCCTTCTATATTTGTATATGGTGCATTGAATGGAGGTGTAATGAAGTTAGCATTGAGCATAACGTCCTTGCCACCGATTGCATTTACTGCATTTTCATCAAAGAGGATAGATAGTCCCATCATATCCACAGTAATTTTAACTATGCCGTGCCCTGCTTTTGCTGAAGCAAATGCAACACTAACGTTTTCGTTTGTTGCAAGTGTAATATCTTGAGCATAAACTTCTTTACCATCAACGGTTGTATGTGGATAGTTTGGATCTGGTTGAACTGATGGTTCAACAGGTGCACCTTCACCAACTGTGAGTTTTGTAGTCTTTGTGAAAGTACCTACTTCGTCATCACTGGCATCTATGATTGTGAACTTGTAAGTGACATTACCAGTATATGTTTCGCCATCTTTAATCTTTGAAGGGTCCAAAATCTTTACCCAAACATCATTTTTATTTGAATCTTGATTAATGAATAAATCTCTATTGTAGTATCCGTATGATTGGTTGAAATAGAATTTCTCCTCTTCTGTACTAATTGTAAGAGAACCATCGTAGTATTCAACACCACTCGAAATTTTCTTTTCACCACTCTTTAGGAGATCTCCAACCGATTTATATATCGTTCCACAAGGTATAGTGCCTGTGTATGCGTCCGTTGTTGGATATAAGTTATTATCAGTATTATTGACAATAAGTAATCCAATTGCACCCGCTGCATCTGCATTTGTTGCCTTTTCAGAAAAAGTGATACTGCCACGATTTACTAAAGCAATCTTGCCGTTTACAACAGAACCTACTGCTGCAAAATCTTCGTCTGTTCCGTATCCATCGATATAGACAAACTGCTTGTTTCCTGCAATAGTGCCAAATTTATCAAGACTATTATTATTGGAACTACAAATTATATTCTTTTGTCCATTAATTGTTATTGCATAATCTTCAACAACATGGGAGTAAACTTCAAAGTCAAGTTTATCATTATTGTCATTTGTACCTACAAGTTGTCCGCCCTCAAATTCCACATTAAGAGTGTAATACGAATCTTCGTTCAACCAATAATAATATGGATATGAATCAATTGTGAGTTTTCCGAGTTCTTGAATATTACCATTGCTTGAGAGTATTTTATCGCTTGGTTTTGTCACATCAAAGATTGGATCAGGCAATGTAGTATACACAGCATAAAGCGTGCAAGTTTCATCAATGACTTCGTCATATAATATCTTTTGTCTGAGTGTTGCAAAGTCTGCGTTCTCAGCAACAGGTTCTTTTGCAAAACCAACGAGATACTTATTTCCAACTTTCATTAGGTTGGCAACATTGTCATTATCGGATATTTCATTCCACTCAAAAGTCCACCATGTTTGTTGTCCTATCATATCGAATACAATGTCATTACCATAATCGCCAAAGTTAAGTGTAATTTTGTATATGTTCTTTATATTGGCAGTCAATTCAGTATCACCCCACACCTTGCTTTGATAACCTACTGGATACACAAAAGAATCATATTCCCAACCGGTAAACACTTGATTGTCGGACAATGCAATGTTAACCTCGCCCGGTTCTTCGCCAATGTTTGGCATCGTAATGTTGTCACCATAATTCAAAATCCAACTGACACTTTGGGACTTGTCTTCATTGTAGAATTTAACATTAACTTTGTCTGACAATATACCTGCTTCATCACAATAAAAATATAGTTTAACTGTTATGATTCTATTCAAAGAATCATATGAACGACCGTCTGAATAATATCTCGCATCACCCGTAATTTGCACCAAATCCCATGCGTCCGCATAAGAAAAACCCTCTGGGAAGAACATATGGTCTTCTGCTTTTTCTATGAACGAAATGATGTAGACTAGTGTGTCATCTATATCGATAGATGCACCTTCAACAATTGGATCACCGTCTTCAGTTTCCCAACCGTTTTTGACGACTGTCACACTGCCACTTGCTATGTCAGTGTTAGAAAGTAAGACAGCAGTCGTTGCACCAACAAGTGCGTGTGTGTCGATTTCGATGATATCATACTCGTGATATTCTTCCCAAATCGCATAGAGTGTAAGGTTATTACCATAAGTGAATGTGTATGGATTGTCTACGATTGTTCCATTTGATGACTCACTCCAACCAACAAAGTGTTTCTCTGTTGGAGCTGTAAATCCGCACTCTGGAAGTTTGATGACTGCGAAGTCTTTAACAAAAGTCAAAGGATCCATATCACCGCTACCTTCGTTTGCGTTGAATGTAATTGTATATGCAGGAGCACTTTGGAAAGGCCATTTTGCAACCAATGCTGCAGAGCTTTCACTGTCTGCATAGAAATAAATAGAATTGTTAACATGAACTTTTACGTGTTCTGCAAAACGATAGCCTTCAATGGATGCTATTTGCATCTTTGCACCGTATACGCCATTCTCAAATGCAGTAGATACAGGAGAAGTGCTGTAATCGGAATCTAAATACCAATATGTTGAGATTCCAGAATATTTGGTTGCCTCTCCAGAAACAAGTTCATTGGATGGCATCTCTCCAGTTGCAGGTTCTATCAAAGAAACGAACACTTCATCAACGGACTTCTCTTCACAAAGGAATGGCACATATAAATTGAGCATTGTATCACTTGTAAATTGTTCGATTATACCAGCCTTGTCAATATGTACACCGTTAATATAAAGTTCATAAGTTCCAAATTTGTATGCCCCTGTAGTTTCAAATGAAAGCAATGCATAATATGTATTACTACCATCTCCATACTCAAAATTACCTTTGTAATTGCCTTGTCTATTTTCATCATACCAAGTAAGTTCATATAGATTGTAGCCTGCGCCTGTAGCAACTTGATCTGCATTTTGAGCACCTGCAGGTTCAGTATTTTCAGGAACAACAAATCCATTGAGATAAATGTTGTTAATTATGTTGCTTGTTGGTGCAAAGACATATTCTACTGCAAGATAATCTCCATATTCTCCACCATAACTGAAAATTGGGTGACAATCTGCAACGTTGCCATTGACGGTTACGCTGACTGCAGTCAATCCACCATTCATTGCAAATTCATAATTTGCTTCAGGCTTCAAGTAAATAACCGCTTTATATGTCTTACCTGCTTCATAATCTGATGGAACATCCAACTCTATGTCTGAGTCTAAATCTATCCATTTGACACCATTATGCATCTTTGCATCTGCATAAACTTGTTGTGCATCAGGAACAATATTGTAATGTTCGTCTTCTATTACGACTTCATAATCCGTTGTTCCTGGATTTCCACTTTCCCAAGTTGGTTCTTCAAGACCTGTGATTGCAACGGTTTTAATCTTAGCTTTTTCACAAGTATATGACTTAGTAATTGTGAGAAATTGGTTGATGTAGCTATAACTGCTTGAAGAAAGTTTTTCACCATTCAAATAAACTTCAAGTCCAGATCCGAAATAGAATCCTTCATCAACTTCTAAATTGATTTGTGTTTCATATTCCTTGCCAAGGTCAAATGTGTTATTCTCTGCAACGATTGAATTAGCCATTGGATCATACCACACAATACCATTCTTAGAACCCATATTGGTGTTAGCATGACACTCACCTTCTGCAATTTCTATATCAAAGTCTGGATTTTGTGAAGCAGCTGGTGCATCAAGGCCATTGAGGCTTACCTTTGTAACTTGGCTATACTCGGTTGATGTAAATTCATAATCAATAACGAACATTTGCTTTGCATCGCTTGAATAGCTCTTTCTAGTCGCAGCAATCTTGTTATTAACCTTTGCAGTTACATCAGGATTACCAAGACCAGAAACTAAGAACTGAGTTGCAGGATAAAGGGTTGGATTAATAGAGACTGTCACAGACACACGATATGAATGTCCGCCAACAAACTTGTCACTACTAGACGTCAAGTCTTTATCTGCAGTAATATCAAACCAGTCTGTGAATCTAACATAATAACGGTCTTCACTGTCATCAGTTATATGTGCCCAATAGGTAGTCTCACCATTAACTGGTGTGTCTATCGTGAGTTCTACTTGGGTTATTATATCGTCTGCATAGGCAATGCTCTGATTTGTGACAAGAACAACTGCCATAGCAATAACGAATGCGAACATCACGATGAGTGATAAAATGCACAATCTTTTTGCCATCATAATAATCTCCTTTTTTACGCGCTAAATATACGCGAAAAATAATTTATATACTTAAATTATACTATTTAAGCATTTTTAATTTGAATATGCCTGAATTCCATATTTTCGGACTTTTGGTCTAACTTTTTCCGACTAATTCTAGACTTTTGTCTACTTTTTTAGATAAAAAGTTGACCTTTTTGCTATAATAAGATTGAACTTCATAATATTTTTTGTTAGGATATTTATAAAATTGGAGGAAACCATGAAACTCATTATTTGTGAAAAACAGAAGATACTTTTAGACGGTCTTGCCCTATCTCTCGGCAAAGAAAAAACGTTTGAAATCGCAGGTTTGGTTACATCCTCCAATCAGATTTTAAAAACTCTCAAAGAAACCAACGCAGACCTCATTCTGTCAGACATTATTTCAGATGAAGATGTGGATTTTCTTGACATAGTCAAGAACATACGTTCAACTTATCCAAATGTCAAGATAGTTGTATTTACCAACTCCCCTGATATCATCTTTATGGAAAATTCAAGAAAAGTTGGAGTGGATTCATTTGTTTACAAAAACATCTCAACTGAAGAACTTATCTCAGTTATTAAAAACACTTATTCAGGATATAGCGTCTATCCAACAAGTGACCGTGTTGGCAATATGCTGCTATCAAATCTCTCCAAGATTGAGATATCTATTCTTAGGTTATATTGTAATGGGAAAGAAAAAGATGAGATTTTTTCTATACTATCTTTATCTAGATCTGCACTCAAATCACACATATCACAAATATTACAAAAAACCGGGTTCCCATCTATGTCCCGTATAACAGAATATGCTGTTTCAGTTGGTCTAATTTTCCCTGAAAAATAGCAAACTTTTAAAATTCTAAACAAGCAAATTATAACTCTGTATAACCAAATTCTAATCCTGCTGTTAAATAAACTGCATGATTTAATCCTATAACCAAAGCATCCGAATGATCCACATCTTTTGGAATCCAAACATAGTTTTCTAAGCCAGAAAAACCGAAATTATTAAGCTTATGATATGTATTAACTTGGTTAGCATTTTCAGAAGACTTTACATCTCCACCCCAAATTCTATATGTCTTAACTGGACTATATGTCTTGTTATCATTCTCTTTAACTGCATTTCTAAATTCTTCTATATGGGCATTGTAATAATCTAAATACTCGCTATCTACCATTACAAAGTTTGTAAAAGGTGTATCCTCTGTTGGTTTATATTGTGTTAAGAAGTATTGTGCTAGATATCCACCAAACTCGTAACCAAAGATAGTAGAATTCTGGTTGTCTATACTATATTTTGCTCTAATATCTGGCACTACAGTCTTTGAAATGAATTCTGTATATTCCTTAGCTCTCTTATTTTCTCCGCCAATCTGATTTCCAGTTACATCTATTTGTGTATCATCTGCAAAGTAATAATCTCTCCAACGTCCTCTAAGTTTTGTGTTTTTGTCATGAACCATACCACCTCTTGCATATGTGGAGTTCCAGTATCCATATCCAATACCAACAATAATTACATCTCCATATCCTCTTTTACTTAGAAGAGATGCCGTTACAGCGGTGTATTTAAAAAGATTGTCTCCATCTATGACAAACATAACTGGATATTTTTTGGATGAATCATAATCTTCTGGCAACCAGACTTTTAATTGTGTCTTTTGATCTATGTTGTAATTCCCTTTCATAAAAGAACGAGAATAATTAATTGTTTCGACTTTTCCAATAGTTATTCTTTCTCCATACCCAGGCTTGGATGTTGCTTTAAGACCAACGCTGAAATAACAAAAGAATGCACCTAATAATAATATTATAGTTGCAAACACTACCCTAGATAATTTGTATGTCTTTTTATATCTTGCAACTAAAATGCAAGGAACTATTGGCAAAAGAAAAATTGGTATAGATTCTGGCCATGCATCAAAAAAGAATCCAAATACAAAATATAACCCTATGGTTACTAGACACATAGAAACACATAACAACACTCTATTTGTTATGTTCTCTCTTGCCTTATCTTTGGCAGTCTTTATTTTTATTTCTTCCATTGTTGTTGGCATAGACTCAATTATAACACAATATTATTTTTTTCCAAACTTTATTATATGTTTTTAAAATAAAACATCCCCCTACCCATTACGGTAGAAGGATTGTTTATTATAGTTTTCAAGTGATATTATTTTTTGCCCTTTACAACTTTTGCCTTAGTAGCCTTACCTTTGCTATCACCTTTTGACTTATGAACCAATAATGTTGCTCCTTGATTCTTTGCCATTTGTTCGCAATATGCTTCAGCTTCTACTTTTGTATCAAATAATTTGATAACTTTGTCGCTACCTTGAATGAAAACTTGCCATTTGTTATCAGATGCTCTTTTAGAGACATGATATACTTTTGCAGCCATAATTTATCCTCCTTTTATAATTGTGGAACTATTGATAGTGGTATCAATACTGCAAGTAAGATTAAATTGATTGCAGTAATTACACTAAAGAATATGATCTTAAATTTCTTAGATGTGTCTGGGACATAGATAGCAGCAATGAAGAATGGGATGTATGTTGTGATAAATACTGGGATTGCACCCCACCACTTATATACCCAAATAAATGCAGGTGTTGCTGCAAGGAATATCTCAACTACAGAGAACAATAAAGCCATTCCAATTGTAGTAACGAGCTTGCAAGGAATTCCTTTGAATTTGCCTCTTGCCAAGAATCTCTTTGTTCTATCTTCTGGAAGCATCTTCCATGCAATAATACCAGCAAGTGTGAACATCATGCTCAATTCCCAAGAAACACCAATTAACAGAATGAATGATGTACTTGCATTTGATACAGCCCATAATGGATATCCGGTACCATATGCAATAAATGCATTGAGAATTTCATAGAGCCAGTGTACACAATACAATGCTGCGCCTGCTAACAATGCTTTGTAGTTTCCTTTTCTCCATTCAGACCAGTAAACGTAGAAAACTACTGCCATGATAAAGATAAATGTCCAATTGAAGTTTTCTAAACTCCAGACCTTGATTGATTGCACCGCCTGTTTGGCAGCTTCACTTCCATCTCCGAATAACATAATTGTATCCTCCCCCTGAATAATTAAATTTTACTACATCTAAGTGGATTAATTCAAATTTTTATCTTTTATCTTTATATCTCGTCTTATTTTTTGTATAATTGTTGTGTTAATTTAATGATAAGAGGTTATTAATGGGAACAGTTATTGTTAACACACCATGTGGTAAAGTCATTGGCGAAGAAATGGAATATGGCGCAAGATTTAGAGCCATCCCATATGCTAAAGCAGGACGTTTTGAAAAACCTGTTGAAATTACTCATTTTGATGAAGACATAGATGCAACCAAACAAGGTGTTTGTTGTCCTCAAATGAGAGCATATTGGAATGAAGAACATAGATTCTATTACAAAGAATTTAGAGTTGGACAAACATTTACATATTCAGAAGATTGCCAAATACTTAATATTTTCCAACCAAAGGATGCCAATAACTGCCCTGTTTTAATTTATATACATGGTGGTAGTTTTACCGGTGGTAGTATTAATGAAACCCACTTTGATGGTTCTGCATACTGCAAGAGAGGTGTTATTTGTGTAACTATTAATTACCGTCTCAATATATTTGGTTCTTTTGCAGATGGAGAACACTGCAACGGAAACTTGCACATTATGGATCAATACACAGCCATAGAATGGGTAATACATAACATATCTGCATTTGGTGGAGATCCAAATAGCATAGTTCTAATGGGACAAAGTGCTGGTGCAATGAGTATCCAAACTCTAATATGCACAGAGCAACTAAAAGGAAAAATTAAAGGTGCCGTTATGCTTTCTGGTGGTGGTATAAGAAAACCATTCTTTGCCATTACAAAACCAAATCATAGATATTGGAAAAAACTAGAAAAAGATGCCGGTGCTAACTCATTTGAAGAATTCAAAGCAATGCCAGCTCAACAAATCTGGGAACCATGGAGAACAAAACATATGTTTGGCAAAGCAATGGAGACAAAGATTGTTTTAGATGGTGAGTTTATTAAGAATAAAAAATATGAGACTGAAGTTCCAGTAATCTTTGGTGTATGCAAGAAGGACTTACCTCCTCCAATACTAAAACATATGGCAAGAAAGTTCTGTAAGAAACAAAGAAAGAAAGGATGCCCTGCTTACATATTTGAATTTAACAGACTCCTTCCTCCAGATAATGCTTCTTTCCATACATGTGATGTATGGTATGCTCTAGGCAGTTTAGGATTATCCTGGAGACCAATGGAACAACATGACTTTGATATCTCAAACGAGATGGTAGATAGATTCTCTCAACTTGCACGTACAGGAAATCCAAATGTTGAACCATATTCAAAGTGGAATACGTATAGCAAGAAAGAAGATACTTATATTTGGGAATAAAACAACTTAGAGGTGACATATATGACAAAGAAACAATTAAAAGCATTAATTAAATTCCAAAAATCCGAAATGGATGCTGTATTTATGTATAAAAAGTTAGCAGAATATGCAAAGACTGAAGAAAGAAAAGAAATACTTCTTAAAGCTGCTGCAGACGAAGGCAAACATGCTGGAATATTACACGGATATACAGAAACAGTTATTAAAAAAGTTCCTAAAACAATGCAAAGAGGTGTTTTATTTGCATACAAAGTATTTGGAAAAAAAATAACTTTCAAATTTATATCTATAGGTGAAAAAGCCTCTGTAAAACCATATAGTAAATATGCAGACGAATTCCCTAAGATAAAAGAAATCATGGCAGATGAATTACATCATGCTGCTGTGGCTTTAGAGTTATCTAAAACTAAAGAATAACTTATTGCAAAAACCCAATACTTTCATTTTTCTACATACATAGATTAATGGTGTTTTTTGAGAGGTGCAAAAATTTCACCTCTTAGATTTAGTACAAAGCAAGGCTGGTCAATAATTTTGACTACATTTTGTTTGTTATATCATTTTCTTAATGCACAATTTTTGGAACATTAATGGTGTTATATTATGTAATAAGAGAAACAC
>CAMVBZ010000054.1 GCA_947165815.1 uncultured Clostridia bacterium | reverse complement strand
GCTATAGTCTTTGAAGATCAAGCACAAAACAATGCTGAAGCAAAGAAAGGACTCTCTGGTGGAGCAATTGCAGGAATTGTTATTGCAATAGTAGTAGCTCTTGGCGCAGCTGGATTCTGTGTATATTGGTTTGTGTTTAGAAAGAAGAATGGAAATACTCCAAAGGTTGAAGAAAAGAAAGAGGAGAATTCCGAAGAGGAAACAAAGGAAGAACCTCAAGAAGAAAAAGTTGAAGAAGAACAACCAGAGGAAACACCTGAAGAAAATAAGGACGAATAATCCTTATAATCCACAATAACAAAATAGGGGGCATCGTTTGGTGCTCCCTTATTTATTAGAATTGACTTTTAATGCTATTAATAGTTGAATTATTAAATACTAAATAGTTGTTTTGCGAGAAAAAATAGAGTCTCAAAACAGCAATTAACCATATAGGTAAAAATTTCTCTTTTTATAGTTGACAAAACCTTTTTTATGGTTTAATATTTGGGTAGGGACTAAAACAATAATATGGGAGTAGGATAATAATGGGATATACAAAATTTGGCAAAATTGTCAGAAAGAAGATGATTGATCATGACGAGAATTTGGGAGATGTGGCGTCTTTGTTGGATGTGTCTACGGCATTTGTTTCTTCTGTATTGCTAGGTAATAAGAGCATTCCAGAGAATTGGTTAAAGATGCTTTCCGATCATTATAAAATGACATATGCAGAAAAAAAAGAATTATATGATGCATATTGTGAAGATAAAAAAAATATAAAAATAGATGTCGAACAAGCATCTGTTCCACAAATAAAATTGGTTATGCAATTTCAACGCAAATTGCCACAATTAACAGATGAAGAGGTTAGAGCATTGTTTGATATTCTAGGAGAAGAAGATAATGGATTATGAGACAAGAGTAATACTAACGAGGCTTCAAATTAGAAGAATAGCACAAGGATTTAGGAAAATGTTTAATGTTGCTTCTCTTAGATTTCCAGTAATCAAAGTGTTGGATTTGTTGGTCGTCAAGTTTGATGGCAATTTAACATATAGCATAGAAGAAGACTCATCATTTGATACCAATGTTATGGCTGAATTACAATCAAATGGAGATGGCAGATACAATATTAGGATAAGACAATCGGTTTTTGATAAAGCAACATCAGGGGATAGGGCAAGCATCGGATATATTTGTCATGAAATGTGCCACTATTTATTAATTGGAGTTCTAGATATAGGCCCCAAATTATATCAGGCGACAGATGGTATGGTTTATACCAAGTCTATTAATAGTAATGATATGCCCTTGTATAAAAGTATGGAGTGGCAAGCAAAAGCACTATGCGGCGAGGTAATGATTCCATACGAAGAATGTAAAGCACTTTCTTTGAGTGAAATTGTTGATAAGACACAAAGTTCAACAGAACAGGCAAAGTACTTTATCAAATATGTCGCAAATAATATAGAAGAATAAAAAACCCGAGTTACTGGCATAACTCGAGTTTATGGATGACATGCTATAAGCACATCTGGAATATGTACATTATAGCATTTGTCTCCATAATAAATCAATTATTTTAAATAAGGAGACACAAAAAATGAATTTAAAAGAAACAAAGAAAGTTGAAGACTCGTTTCAAGCATTTTTAGTGGAAGGAGCGTCTTTCACGAAACAAGAAGAATACCCAATTATTGAAGATTGGATGATAGCAAAAGAACCACCCCAAAGCATTATGCCTTTTGATAAAGCACTAAATTATAAGGGTGATTTAAGCAATGTTTATATTTGCACTTATGCAAAAGATAAGACTTTTGAAAGAATTAGAAGAAAGCCTAGAAGGTATTTGCCTTTTTTTAAGAGATGTGCGGGTATTATAGGGTTTGATTTTAGTATCCATACAGATATGCCAATTATAAAACAAAAAGCACAAATGAACGATAATTTATCATATACCTATTTTTATGGATGTCACAATAATAAAATTATTCCTAATATAAGATGTGGTGTAGATGAATTAGTGGATGAATTCTTATCTGCAATTCCAAAACATAGTTTAATAGCTATAGGTACACACGGATTCATCAAAGAGAAAGAGAAAAAAGCAGAGTGGTATTGTGCATTAGAAAAAATAATCAATACACTAGAACCAAGCGGAATAATAGTCTATGGTAGATTATCGAGTGGTATTTTTGATATATTTAAACAAAAATGCAAGTTTTATTATTATGAGCCATGGATTTACTCCAATCGAAAGAAAAAAGGAGGGAAATAGTTATGGCAACAAAGGGCGCAAGCAACTTGTATGGAAGTTCGAAAAATGGAAAACATGGTCGTCCAACATCTCACATAAACTTTGCATATGCAAAGGCATTCAATAAAAGCACTCGCAAGGATCATTTTGATAGACATGGTTCAAGTATGGGCTTTGTGTCTGAACAACAATATGAACAACATGCTATAAGATTTGCTAACAATATAGATAGAAAGAGATGTGTTTCTTTTGTTGACAAAAAAACAGGGGCAACATATAAATATAACAAAGTAACAAATGAATTAGCTATAATAAAAAAGGATGGAATTATAGTCACATATTTTAGACCCAAAGATGGCTATAATTATTATAAAAAGAATAAAAAACAAAAGGAGAAATAAAAAATATGAGAAAATTTAAAGCAATGGATTGTCCAGTTTGTGAAAAATTTTATTTTTCAGAGCCAAATCCAGAAGAAATAGATGAAATAGAAGAATATAATAAGGGAGAAGTATTTTGTACTGTTTGTGGATGGATCTATGATATTACTCAATACGAAAATCCAGATTCTACAAAAGGCTTTAATAAGATGTCTTTAAATGATTTTAAGAAAAAGTATGAAGAGAAGGTAAAAAACAATCCAAATTATAATTATTTGGATGAAAATATGCCAGAGCAATCTCCACATAAATGTCCGGTATGTGGTGAATATGAATTTAGCGATAAACAATCATTCGATATATGTCCGGTTTGTGGTTGGGAGGATGATGGTTGTTTTGATGCTGGAGGAGCAAATGAAGTAAGCTTAGAAGATGCAATTAATCTGTTTAAAGAAAAAAGAAAAGAAAATCCAAATTATAAATGGTCTAAGAATTGCTAAATAATAATTAATCCCCAAAAAATGGGGATTTTTTTAGATTAAAATAATTATTTAAATAGACTTTCAATAATGTTAATAACTATTTCACGCATTTTTACATAATCGATATATGTGTGGTTGTCAAAAACTGCCTCGTGTGCGTATGCCTGAAATATATTAATGGATGTATGTACTCTCTCTAGTAAATAATCATTAGAATAACCATGTTTTATTAACGTATCTGTAATCTTGTTGGTCATTTCACCTTCAAGAGATCTAAACTTTGTGTCTACAATCTTGTCTGTAGATGTTAAAGAGTGGAGTGCTTCGTGAATGGCTGCATTTTTCTTGTGTGTTTCAACAACCTTGTCCAAAATAACAGATGCTAAAGTCTTTAAGTCCAAATCATTTTCTACATTGTCAAATAGGGCAATAATAGGACCAAAAACACTTTCAATATAAATATCTAAAACATCAAGCATAATGTCTCTTTTGTCATGGAAATAACCATAAACTATGCCTGTGGAAACACCAGCACGTTTTGCAATTTCTGCAGTATTTGTATTGAAATATCCTTTCTCCGCAAACAACTCGTATCCGGCCTCAATAATCTTTCTCTTTTTTTCAATAGATCTTTGCTGTTTTGGTTCTCTAATAACGTCTGCCATAATCACTCCTAAGTTAAAAATATTATATACAAAATAAGGGAAAATGACAACAAATAATTATAATATGAAAAAAATTTCAACTTTTTATATTAAAAGTGTTGATTTACCCAATTTCGATATATATAATAAAAGCACGAAAACAAATATGAAACAAAATTCACATTCACATCAGGAGAGGATTTATGCCAGTATCAATAGCACCGTTAAACGTTGTAATGAGGGTTACAAAAGTTGCTGCAGATGAAAAAGTTAAGAAACATCTGGAAAGCTTAGGAATAACTATAGGGTCCAATATCAAAGTTTTACAAGCATCGGCAGGGAATGTCATTTTAATAGTAAAGGATGGTAGATTGGCTCTAGATAAAACATTAGCAAATAAAATTTTTGTAGCATAAAGAGGGAGGCAATACAAAAATGATCAAAAAACTCAGTGAGTTTAGCATTGGCGAACAAGGTATTATTGTTAAGGTAGAAGGCGATGGCAAAATTAGAAGACGTTTGTTCGACATGGGTGTCACTCCAGGTGCCCAAGTTTATCTTAGAAAGAAAGCACCACTTGGAGACCCAATTGAAGTAACAATTAGGGGATATGAATTATCCCTACGTAAAATCGAAGCAGAATCCGTTTCTGTAAAGGTTGAGGAGGCTGACAAATGAAAAAGGTAGCATTAGCAGGAAATCCTAACTGTGGTAAAACCACATTATTTAACAGCCTCACAGGAGCAACAGCGCACGTTGGTAACTGGCCGGGTGTAACTGTAGATAAGTTAGAAGGTACATATAAGAAGACTCCAGAACCATTGGATATAGTAGACCTTCCAGGTATTTATTCCTTATCTCCATACACACCAGAAGAAGTTATTTCACGTAATTTCATCCTAGATGAAAAACCAGATTGTGTCATTAATATAGTAGACGCAACAAACCTTGAAAGAAACCTTTATTTAACAACTCAAATTATGGAAATAGATGTTCCAGTTGTAGTTGCATTAAATATGATGGATGAAGTAGAAAAGGCTGGAGTAAAAATCGATGCAGAAAAATTATCTGAACAACTCGGTTTGCCAGTAGTACCTATTTCAGCTTTAAAGGGAACTGGAATTGAGGAATTAATGAATAAGGTTTATGAGGCATCTCAAGGCAAGAGAGAAGGTGCAACTGTTCTTAAAGAATCTAACCTTATGCATTTAATAAACGACTGCAAGATAGCATTAGAAGGTGCTGGAATTGAAAATAGTTTATTCCATGCCGTAAAACTTGTTGAATTAGATGAACTCGAAGTAGAACAACATCCACAAGCAACAGAAATGGTTAAGAAATTCAAAGAAACATTCGAAGATGATGTATTCGGAGATGATTTTGAGGCTATTATTGCAGACGAAAGATATAAATATATCTCAAAGAATTTCTCAATCACAGTAACAAAACAATATAAAGAAGAAAAAGAAAAAGTTAGCAAGTCAGATAAGATCGATAAGGTATTAACTCATAAGATTTGGGGTATTCCAATCTTCTTAGTAATCTTATTCTTTGTATTCCACTTAACATTTGCAGAAGACTTCTTATTCTTAGGAGCAGGCGGCGTTTTTGATAAACCATTAAAGGCATATGATCAAAACGGAGCAATTGTAGAAGTTGTAGATGGAGATACTTGCTATGACGAAGATGGAAATGAGTGTGTAGCCGTTGTAGAAGATGGTGAACTCGTTGAACTTGAAATAGTTCCATACGCATATAGAAAAGATGGTACTCCAATTAAAGCATTCTATGATGAAGATGGAAACGAACTAGAAATTTTAATAGATGGAGAAGGAGAACTTTTAGATCTCTATGATTCCAATGGTAACAAGTTCGAGCAATTCTATAATGCAGCTGGATATAAAGTAGATTTAGTTGTAGACGAAGATGGTAGATTTGAAGATGTAGAATTCATTAGTTCCATAGATGAATATGTCGCAGATGTAAATGTACATACATTCTTTGGATATGAAGAAAGTATATATGCTCCAGGTGTAATCTTATTCAATACATTAGACACATTAATGGGATTAATCCAAACAGCAGTGTCTGAAGGATTAACAATTGCTGGTGCTCCAGAATGGGTTGTTGGATTCATCGGAGATGGTGTACTTGGTGGTGTATTCTCAGTACTATCATTCTTGCCACAAATCTTATTACTCTTCTTGTTCTTCTCAATCTTAGAAGATAGTGGGTACATGGCTCGTGTAGCATTCATATTAGATAGAATCTTCAGAAAATTTGGATTGTCTGGACGTTCATTCATGCCAATGATTATGGGCTTTGGATGTTCAATTCCAGCAATGATTAACACAAGAACACTAGCAGATCAGAATGAGAGAACGGCAACAGTTAGAGTAATACCATTCTTTAGTTGCGGTGCAAAACTTCCAATTCTTACAGCAATAGCAGGTGGTATAGTCCAGATGACCGGTTTTGGAAATGCAGACTTAATCACATATTGTATGTACATCCTTGGCGTATTGGTTGCAATAGCATCTGTAATACTCATGAGAAGCACAACAATGAGAGGACAAGTGCCACCATTCATTATGGAACTTCCTGCATATCGTTTGCCACAATTCAAGAGTTTAATGACGCATTTGTGGGACAAAACAAAGCATTTTGTAAAGAAAGCATTTACGATCATTCTTGCATCCACAATAGTAATTTGGTTCATAAGCCACTTTGGTTGGGGCTGGAATTATCTCCCAGATGAGTTCATTAATGAGAGTATCTTGGCGGGAATAGGAAGACTTGTACAACCAATATTCACACCATTAGGATTTGGTAGCCAACTTGGTGTAAACGGATGGGTATTCGTTGTAGCAGCAATTACAGGTCTTATAGCAAAAGAAAACGTTATTGCAACATTCGGTACGCTTGGTGCATGTATGGCTGGAGCATTAATAGATGTTGAAGCAGATGGTGGTATCGCAGCTGTATCCGCAATGATTTCAGCAACAGGAATCACAATCCCAGCACTTATCGCATTCATAGCATTCAATATGACAACAATCCCATGCTTCGCTGCAGTAGCAACAGCAAAAGCAGAACTTCCAAATAAAAAGACATTCAACATGACATTATTGTTCTGGGTTGTAGCATCATATTGCGTAGCATCAATGGTATATTTAATAGGATCATGGTGGTGGACATTGTTCATCTTCCTCGGAGTATGGGCATGCATTATTACACTAATCGTATTAGATTACAAAGGCAAAATTGATATAAAAGCTTTCTTTAGTAAACTAAAGATTAAGAGAAAATAATAGAGGTTTAGTATGAGTTCAGCAGCTTGGACAGCAATAGTAATTGTGGTTGCAGTAGTGATTGTCGTATCAGTAATTGTCGGCAGTATTATAAGCAAACGCAAAAAGAAAAAGGCAGGAATAATGTGCGATTGTGGTTGTTCAGGCTGTAGTGGATGCTCACATTGTGAAGAATACCTCAAACAATTAAATAAAGAAACTATACAAAAATAGTAACCCTTAAATCCTTTTTGTTTTCGGAAGTAGAAGGTACCAAATGGTGCCTTTTACTTTATATTGCATCTTTACATCGGGCGGATAAAAGTTGTAGAATATATTAGTATTTAAAATACCTTAATTTTAAATAATTTTAGATTTAGAGGGGAATATTATGTCTAAAAAATCAAAAGAATCAGCACCTGAAATGTTGGATGAAAACGGAAGAAAACCGTTAAAACTTAATTATCCTATAACATTTAGAGTTGGATTTGCATTCGCTATCGTAATGATATTCTGGACTGCATATGACTTTGTAGTACCACTTTTATTAGAGAATGCATATGGTTTACCAAACTGGGCAAGAGGTTTGATTATGGGATTAGACAACATCTTATCCTTATTCATGCTTCCTATTTTTGGTAAGCTTTCAGACAATGCAAAAGGTAAAGTAGCTCATAAGTTTGGAAGAAGAACACCATTCATCGTCATTGGTACACTTGCATCCGTAATTCTTATGGTATTCGTTCCAGTTGTTACACTCAACCAACAAAAACTCGCAGACAATTTAATCAATGAAAAGGTTGAGAGCAAAATCACAATTGAATACGAAATGGAAACGGGAGACAATTATCTAGGTGGATTGCTTACTGAATGGTATGACAAAGCAGAAAAGGGCGAACAAATCAATGGTGAAGGTGCAGCAAACTATGTAGACCTTCAATACCTCAAGATGAATGATATCTCTAGAGAGAAATTCATTAACATCCGTTATTATCCAAAGATGACATCTAAAAAGGCTATCTTAGGAATGCTTGGTGCAACCACATATTCATATGATGGTGTAGTAATAACAGATCTAAGTGGAAAACCAGATGGAATAGACAAAACATATCAAGAGATATTAGATAGCAATGACTTATTCAAGAAATTTGTTCAACCTGGTATTTCAACATATGAAAGCCATTTAAGATATACTGAAATTACTATGTCTAATAATGTACCTGGCATGGCAGGTGTAAAGAGCTTAGCTGTATATATGGTTATCCTCCTACTTGTTCTTATTGCAATGGCCACATTTAGAAGCCCTGCAGTTGCTCTCATGCCAGACGTTACACCAAAACCACTACGTTCCCAAGCAAATGCTATTATCAACCTCATGGGAGGTATGGGAGGCGCTCTAGCGTTTATTATCTACACGGTTGTTCTATTCGGACAAAGACTAGAAAACTATGTAATTATATTCGCTTCAGTGGCTGCTGGTATGCTCATATTACTTGCTGCGTTCTTAGCATTAGTAAAAGAAAAGAAACTCGTTGCACGTTGCCAAGAAATCTGTAAAGAATATGGTATTGATGACTTCGATGAAGAAGAGAATAGTGAAACACACAAGTTTGCAGAAGAGCTTATTGAAGAAGGCGAAGGCGGAGATGCTCTAGAAAGAGAAGCAAAGGCAGAAAAGAAGAAGAGACTTACACCAAAAGAATGGTGGGGTTCCAAGACAAAAGAAGAAAAAGGAAAGCTCACATCCTTCTTACTCATTCTTGCATCTATCTTTATGTGGTTCATGGGATATAACGCAATTTCAAGTAACCTTTCTGTTTATACAACAAAAGCTCTAAACCTTTCTGCAGGTATTGCATCTATTATTTCCGGTGTTTCAATGGGTGTAAGTGCTATTGCATTCATTCCTGTTGGATTCCTTGCAGCAAAGATTGGTAGAAGAAAATCCATTATTATTGGTTATGGACTAGCAGTTATTTCATTCATCCTAATTTGCTTTGCTATTAACCAAGGCCAAGAAGGAACACTTAAAGCTGTATTGTTTGCACTCTTCTACTTAATTGCAGGATTTGGTTTAATCATTGCTAATGTTAACACATTCCCAATGGTTACAGAGCTTTCTACAGCAGAAACTGTTGGACAATATACAGGATACTACTATGCAGCAACAATGTCTGCACAAGCAATCACCCCAATGCTTGGTGGTCTTGTAATGGACTATGTTGCAGATAGATACATCTTCTTATATTCAGCAATCTGTATTGTTATAGCAATAGTCTTAATGGTCTTTGTAAAGCATGGAGACAGCAAGCCAGTTGGAAAGGGCAAGAAGTTATCTAAGGATGAAAAGAAGCAAATAATGTTGGATTCAATGGATTCAGCAGACTAAAACTAATATACGTGCACACACAAGTGCACGTATTTAAAAGGAATAATTATGGCAAAGAAAAAAGGTAAAAAATCTAATAATACTGCGCTGTTTGTTATTATTGCTATAATAGCAATACTAGTAATAGTTGCTATCATAGTTATCTTTGTTGTTAATCCAGGCGGGATTAAAGATAAGATAATGAATGCTATTAATGGACAACAGAGTAATTCAAACAGCAATAGTGGCGGTGGATCACAAAATCAAAGCAATCTTG
>CAMVBZ010000053.1 GCA_947165815.1 uncultured Clostridia bacterium | reverse complement strand
CGAGTCAATTCCAGATTGGGTATATGATGGTTTAATCCTAGGCGTACAAGGTGGTATAGATAGAGCAGAAGAAATGGCACAAAAGCTTATAGACGCTGGTGCTAAAGTATCTGCTATTTGGTGCCAAGACTGGTCTGGAAAGAAGATTACAGCAGCAGGAAAACAAGTATATTGGAACTGGGAAGTAGATGATTCATTATATCCACACTTAAAGGAAAGAATTGCACAATTAAAGAAGAAAGGCATTCGCTTTTTAGGATATATTAACCCATATTTGATTAAAGATGGTCCAATGTATAACTTCTGCAAAGAAAAGGGTTGGTTAATTCTTAATAAGAAGTGGGAAGTTTACCATGTAAAGTCTACGACTTTTGATGCTGGTATGATGGACTTTACAAACCCAGAAATGGTTGAATATTTAAAAGAAACACTCATTAAGAAAAATATGTTGGATTTAGGCATAGATGGATATATGGCAGACTTTGGTGAATATCTTCCAGTAGATGCAGTACTCCACAAAGGAGATCCAGAAGTATTACATAACGAGTGGCCAACAATATGGGCAAAGTTAAATAGAGAAGCAGTAGATTCTCATGAAAGAGCTAAAGAGATATTCTTTTTCACAAGATCTGCATACAATGGCTCACAACAATACACAACAATGATGTGGAATGGAGACCAACACACAGACTTCTCTAAGGATTATGGTATGCCTTGTACAATTCCAGCATCTTTCAACCTTGGATTTAGTGGTATGACATTGGTTCATAGTGATATAGGTGGTTTCATCAGCTTTAACAAATTAGTTAGAGACCCAGAAATATTTGTACGTTGGATGGAAATGAATGCATTCTCTATGGCAATGAGATCTCACGAAACAATTAGACCAGAAGCTAATTCACAACCTTATGATGATGGCATCATACAATACACAGCATCTCTTACAAATGTACACGTTGCACTTGCCCCATACCTTAAGAAAGTCGCAAAAGAAGCACACGAAGGAATTCCTGCAATGAGACCAGATTTCTATGAGGACAATGACTTCACAAAACGCAAGGACCCATATAGTTATTTGCTAGGTTCAGATATCTATGTTTGTCCTGTAATAGAGAGAGGAGACGTTGCAAGAGAGGTACATCTTCCAACAGGAAAGTGGAAACAATTCTTTACAAACAAAGAGTATGCTGGAGAGGGCAAATATTTAATAGACTCACCACTTGGATACCCTGTTGCTTTCTACAGAGAAGATAGTGAATTTGCAAAGTTGTTTGCAGATATAAAATTGTAAAATTGGATTAGAAAAATAAACTTTTTAAAAGACTTCGTTTCGGAGTCTTTTAATTTTTGTCTTAATAGTATATAATTATTTTATTATGGAGGGATGATTTATGTTTAATGACGATTCATTTTTACTTACTTCCGAAAAGGCAAAAGAATTATACGAATACATTAGAGAAATGCCAATTTTAGACTATCATTGTCACCTAAGCCCAAAGGAAATTTATGAGAATAAGACCTTTTATAACCTAACCGAATTATGGTTAGAGGCAGACCATTACAAGTGGAGAGTAATGCGTAATGCTGGAATAGAAGAGGAATTCATTACAGGAGATGCAGATCCATACGAAAAGTTTTTAAGATTTGCTTCCGTTATGCCAGATTTTATAGGCAATCCTGTATATCATTGGGCACATATAGAATTAAAGCAATACTTTGGAATTACAACACCTCTTTCTAAAAACTCAGCACCAGTTATTTGGGAAGATACAGTGAACATAATGAAAGAAGGTAGTTTTTGTGCTAGAAATTTAATTGCACAATCTAATGTAAAGGTTGTCGTTACCACAGATGATCCTATAGACAGATTAGATTATCATGAACTTCTTGCCACAGAGGATATTCCATTTAAAGTCCTTCCATGTTTTAGATGCGACAGAGTTTTAGGAATACAAAAAGAAGATTTTGCAGAATATATCCAAAAATTAGGAAACGCTGCAGGAGAAAACATTGCAGATTTATCCGAATTAATTACGGCTCTTGAAAAGAGATTAGACTTCTTTGTTGCGCATGGTTGCGTAGCAATAGACCTTTCTTTTGCAGATTTCCCAAAGGCAGAAGGGGATTTAGAAATCGCAGATATAGCCTTTAGAAAAGCAATACATGGCGAGGATTTAACCTGCGAAGAAAGAAAAGAGTATGTATTTGTAATGCTTTGTGAAATAGCAAGAATGTGTAAGGCAAATAATTTGGTAATGCAAATACATGCTGGAGTATTAAGAAACCAAAACAAAGTTAGATATGAACAAATCGGACCAGATACAGGTATAGATAGTCTTGGAAATACATTAGATATAGTTTCTGGCGGAAGGCTCTTCAATAAAATTGAAGAAAACAGCGGTACACCTAAGACAATAGTGTATACATTAAATCCAACATCATATTACACCCTAGCAACCATGATAGGAGACTTTGCAGGAGAAATTAGAGGAAAGATGCAACTTGGTGCAGCTTGGTGGTTTATGGACCATAGAGACGGCATAGAGGAGCAATTAAAGATATTTGCTAATACTTCTGGGCTTGGACTCTTTAATGGAATGTTGACGGATTCAAGAAGTTTTACTTCTTATGCACGCCATGATTATTTCAGACGCATCCTATGCTCCATTATTGGAAAGTGGGTAGAAGATGGTGAATATCCAGATGACGAAGAAATGTTAATGAGACTATTGAAAAACATTTGTTATTACAACGCAGAAAAATATTTTTTAGGAGGACATAAAATTTGAAACTAAGTTTTAGATGGTATGGCGAAAGCGACAGAATCTCCTTAGAGTATATAAGTCAGATTCCAAATATGTACAGTGTAGTTACAGCTGTATATGATGTTCCTGTTGGCGAAGTTTGGCCAAGAGAGAATATTGCAAAATTAAAGAAGTTAACAGAGGATGCAGGACTTAAATTTGAAGTTATAGAAAGTGTCCCAGTGCACGAAGATATTAAGTTAGGTCTTCCAACAAGAGACAAGTATATAGAGGCATATAAAGAGAATATTAGAAGACTTGGAGAGGCTGGAGTTAAGTGTATTTGCTATAACTTTATGCCTGTCTTTGACTGGACAAGAACCCAATTAGATAAGGTTGCAAAGGATGGTTCTACATCCCTTGTATACTATACCGAACAACTAGAGAAAATGGATCCATTAAATGGTGAGTTGTCTCTACCAGGCTGGGACTCAAGTTACAAGAAAGAGGACTTAAAACATCTATTTGAGCAATATAAACTAGTGGATGAGGAAAAACTCTTTGAAAATCTTAAATATTTCTTGGAACAAATAATCCCAGTTTGTGAAGAAGCAGATGTCAATATGGCAATACATCCAGATGATCCTCCATGGCCTATTTTTGGATTGCCAAGAATCATTACAAACGAAAAGAATATAGATAGATTCTTAAAGCTTGTAGATAGCAAGAGAAATGGACTCACATTCTGTACTGGTTCATTAGGTGCAGACCCAAATAATGACTTGGTTAAGATGGTAGACAAGTACAGCAAGATGGGAAGAATTCATTTCATGCATGTAAGAAACATCAAGATACTAAAGAATGGATTTGAAGAAACAGCTCATGATAATACTTATGGTTCACTAGACATCATAGGAATAATGAGAGTGCTTGTAGATAATGGTTTCGATGGTTATCTTAGACCAGATCACGGAAGAATGATTTGGGGAGAAACAGGCAAACCAGGATATGGCTTATATGACAGAGCACTTGGAGCAAGTTATCTCAATGGTGTTTGGGAAGCATTAGAAGAAGAAAGGAGAAAGTAATATGGAATTCAATTTAGATTTAACAAACAAAGTTGTAGTCATCACAGGAGCAGGTGGAATTATCTGTGGTGGTATAGCAAAGGCATTGGCACCAAGCAAAGCAAAGATCGCAATTTTAGACTTAAACTTAGAAGCAGCAGAAAAAGTTGCTTCAGAAGTTAATGCAATTGGTGGTACAGCTAAGGCATATAAAGCAAACGTTTTAGAGAAGGCATCTCTAGAAGAAGTTAAAGAGGCTATAAACAAAGACTTCGGAACAGTAGACATTCTCATTAATGGCGCAGGTGGAAATAATCCTAGAGCAACTACATCCAACGAAACAAACGAAGTTGGAGTAACATATGAAAAAGACTTCTTTGCTCTAGATGAAAGCGGTGTACGTTTTGTCTTTGATCTCAATTTCTTAGGCACATTCATTCCTACACAAGTATTTGCAAAGGATATGTTAGGCAAGAAGGGATGTTCAATTCTTAATATTTCTTCTATGAATGCTTTCACACCTTTAACAAAGATTCCAGCATATTCAGCAGCTAAAGCAGGTATCTCTAATTTCACAGAATGGCTCGCAGTACACTTTGCACCATCTCATATTAGAGTAAATGCAATTGCACCAGGATTCTTTGTAACAAATCAAAACAGAGCACTTCTTTTCAAAGAAGATGGAACACCAACAGCAAGAACAGAAAAGATTCTTGCAGCAACACCTATGAAGAGATTTGGTGAGATAGATGAAATTATGGGTGCTGTAAAATTATTATTATCAGAAGAAAATGCAAGCTTCATTACAGGTACTGTAATACCAATAGATGGTGGCTTTAACGCATATTCAGGAGTATAGGTATGGATTATTCTTTTTTAGACAGTAACAAGATAGTACCAGTTGTTGTGTTTAATAGTGTAGACGAAGCTCTTCCTAAATTAAACGCATTAAGCAAGGGTGGTATTAAAGTTGCAGAGATTACATTTAGAACGGCATGTGCAAAAGAATGCATTGCTCTTGCAAGTAAAGAATGCAAGGATATGTTAATTGGTGCAGGAACAGTTATAAACGCACAACAAGCAGAAGATGCAATAGATGCTGGTGCAAAGTTTATCGTATCTCCAGGATTCTCAAAAGCTGTATTTGAAGTATGTGCAAAGAGAGATATCCCACTTCTTCCTGGTATTGCAACTCCAACAGACATTATTGCCGTTAAAGAGTGTGGTTTGGACATCGTTAAATTCTTCCCAGCAGGAGCATTCGGAGGAGTTAAAATGCTTAAAGCATTAGCAGGTCCATTCCCAACCTTAAAATTCGTTCCAACTGGTGGCGTAGATGCAGAAAATATGAAAGATTATTTAGCACTTCCTTGTGTAAAAGCAATTGGTGGCAGTTGGATGATGAAAGGAGATGCAGAACAAATAGAGAAATTAAGTAGAGAAGCCGTTAAGGTTTTGGAGGAAATAAAATGAAAGTTGTATGTTTCGGAGAATTAATGCTCCGTTTAGCACCAGAGGGAAGACTTAGACTTTTGCAGGAACCAAAGTTCCAAGCAACATTCGGTGGTGGCGAAGCAAACGTAGCAGTGTCTCTTGCTAATTATGGAGAAAAAGCAAAGTTTATTACTAAACTTCCAAAGAACGATATAGCAGATGCAGCACTAAGAGAATTAAAAGGACTTGGTGTATGCGTATGTGGTGTTGTTAGAGGTGGAGATAGAATGGGTATCTATTATTGTGAGAAGGGAGCATCCATGCGTCCAAGTAAGGTTATCTATGATAGAGCACATTCAGCCATAAGCGAAGCAAAGGAAGAAGACTTTAACTGGTCTGAAATCTTTGAAGGCGTAGACTGGTTCCATTTCACAGGTATTACTCCAGCTCTTGGAGATAATGTTGCAGCAATTACAAAGAATGCTTTGCTAGAAGCAAAGAAGAGAGGCATTACTGTATCTTGTGATCTCAATTACAGAAAGAAACTCTGGTCTAAAGAAAAGGCTGGAAAAGTAATGGGAGATTTAATGCAATATGTAGATGTATGTATTGCAAACGAAGCAGATGCAGAGGATGTCTTTGGTATTAAAGGCGAAACAAGTGATGTAGAAAACGGAAAACTTAATGCAGCAGAATATGAATCTGTTGCAAAGCAACTTGTAGATAGATTTGGATTTAAGGCAGTTGCAATTACATTAAGAGAAAGTATTTCAGCAGATGATAACAACTGGGGTGCAATGCTATACAAAGATGGCAAGGCATTATTCTCCAAGAAATATGCAATACGAATTGTAGATAGAGTTGGTGGAGGAGATAGTTTTGGTGGTGGTCTTATTTACGGACTTAACCATTATGATGATCCTCAAATGGCACTAGAGTTTGCTGTTGCAGCATCTGCATTAAAACATACTATAGAAGGAGACTACAATAGAGTTAGTGTTGCTGAGGTTGAATCATTGATTCATGGTAATGCTAGCGGAAGAGTACAAAGATGATTAAGTTTGCTGTAATTGGAATAGGAAGAATGGGCTTTAGGCACGCATATAACCTTTATATGCATCATGTATCAGGTGCTAAACTTGTTGCAGTTTGTGATATTTCTCCAGAAGCAAGAAAGAAGGCAGAAAGGTTTAAGGGTGTAGGAATATATGAAGACTACAAAGAAATGTGTGCCAAAGAAAAACTAGATGCAGTGCTTATAGCAACCCCACATTATTCTCATCCGGAAATTGCAAAGTACACAATACAGAAAGGTATACATACTTTAATTGAAAAACCTGTCTCTGTTACAACTAAGGACGCAAAGGAGCTTATACAATATGCTGGAAAGTTCCCAGATATTAAGGTTGGTGTGAGCTTCAACCAAAGAAGTAATAGAATGTACAAGTATGCAAAAAGGCTTATATCAAGCGGTAAGATGGGAGAAATACAAAGGGTTAATTTCACAGTAACACACTGGTATAGATCTCAAGCATATTATGATCAAGGTGGATGGAGAGCAACATATGTTGGAGAAGGTGGTGGTTGTTTAATCAACCAATGCGTACACCAAATAGATGCACTTCTAAATATCATAGGAATGCCAAATTCTGTTAATTCAATAATGCATACAAGAGATAGAAATATCGCTGTAGAGAATGATGTAACAGCACTCCTTAAATATGAAAATTTTGAGTGTGTATTCACGGCATCTACTCATGAAATAAAGGGAACCAACTGCTTGGAAATTGCTTGTGACAAAGGAAAATTAGTTATTGGTCCTAGAGTAATGAAGATATATAAACATAAATCTCAAAAGGAAGTTAATGCCACAACTAAGTTTGGATATGGCGCTACACCATCCTTTAAGAGTTATAAAACATATGGCTTCTTCACAGGTTTAAGAGACTTATATGTTGGCCAACAAGCAAGGGCGATCAGAGCATTTGTTAAAGAAATTAATGGCAAAGGAAAACAATTTGCAACCCTTGAAGATGGGCTTAATACAATGGAAATTATTAATGGAATATACCTATCTTCTTGGACCGAAAAAGAAGTCCAATTGCCTATTGATGATGAGCAATATGCATTAGATTTAGAAAACAAAAAACAAAGTGAAATAAATAAAAGTAAAGAGGAATAAAAAATGGCAAAATTTACAATATCAGGGTTTTATGATGAAGTTTCTGGGGATTTAAATACCCAAATTGCTGAAATCAAGAAATTAGGAGAGAGTTATCTTTGTCCTAGAACTGTTAATGGAAAGAGCATTGCAGACTATACTGCAGAAGAGTTCAAAAGAGACATTAAGCCTATCTTAGATAAGGAAGGAATCAAGTTCTCATCTATCGGTTCTCCAATTGGTAAAGTTAACATTGATGATGAAGCAGGATTTGAAAAGCAAAAGAAACAACTCAAGGAACTGGTTGAGATAGCAAAGATGATGGATTGCAAATACATAAGAGCATTCTCATTCTTCTATGGAGACAAGGATCCAGATTCTTGTTTTGATACAGTCCTTGCCAAGACAAAGCAATTTATGGAGATTGTTAAAGGTAGCGGTGTTAAGTTTATGCATGAGAACGAAAAGTTTATTTATGGAGATGTTCCAGAAAGAGTTCTTAAGCTATATAACGCAATAAATGATGAAGACTTCGTTCTTTGCTTTGATGCAAGTAACTATGTCCAATGTGATGTTAAGCCAAATGAGGCTTTTGATATGCTTAAAGATTACACAGTATATTACCACATCAAGGATTGTTCTAAGTACAAGGTAGAAGTACCAGTTGGCACAGGTGAAGGTTGCTATGACTACATCTTTGCACAATTAAAAGCAAGAAATTATGAAGGCTTTGTAACAATGGAACCACACACATGGAAATATGCTATATTCAAGTTGCCAGTATATTGCATTCCATTCATGCCTTTAATTAAGAAGGATTATTACAAAGCATTTAGAGGAGTAGATAAGGCAATGCACGTATCTCCACTTAAGAAGGTTTCAAGAAAAACTGTATTTGAATGGCAATACAATAACCTTAAGAAATTAATAGAGGGGTAAGACTATGGATAAAGTTAGATTCGGTATTGTTGGATTAGGAAAACAAGGAACCTTTTATACAAAGTTATTCCAAAAAGGCAAGTCTATTCTTAAAGGTGCAGAACTTACAGCAGTTTGCGATGTACTTGAAGATAGAAGAAAATATGCAGAAGAAAATTTAAAGGGTGTAAAAGTATTTAGTGATTACAACGAAATGTTCAAGAGTGGATTAATAGATGCAGTTATGATAGAAACACCACACTATTTCCATTCAGAGATAGCCATTGCAGCCTTTGAAGCAGGCCTAAACGTCCTTTGTGATAAACCAGCAGGAGTTTATACAAGACAAGTAGAGGAAATGAATAAGGTGGCAGAGAATCATCCAAACCAATTATTTGGCATGATGTTCAACCAACGTACAAACCCATTATACATAAAGGCAAAAGAAATCATAGAAAGTGGAGAACTTGGAAAGCTTAAGAGAATAGTTTGGATCATTACAAACTGGTATCGTCCAAAGGCATATTATGCACAAGGTGGATGGAGAGGCACATGGTGGGGAGAAGGTGGTGGAGTTTTAATCAACCAATGCCCACACCAATTAGACCTTTTCACTTGGCTTGCTGGACTTCCAGTATCCGTTATGGCAACAACCTCAACAGTAGGTAGAGCAATTAATGTTGAAAATGACGTCACAGCATATTGTAAATTTGCAAATGGAGCAACAGGTGTATTCATTACTTCCACCCATGACGCCCCAGGCACAAATAGACTAGAAATCACTGGAGATGGTGGAAAGATAGTCATAGAGAACGGTAAGTTAGTCTTCACAAAGAATGCAGAAATGGAACCAGAATTTAGTGAACACAATACTGTATTCATGGGCTCACCAAAAACAAAGAAGATTACATATAGAGGATGGGGACACTATTTACAATTCAAGAAATACCCACCACAACACTTAGGAATTATTAAAAACTATACAGACGTTCTTCTAAAGAAGACAGATAAGTTCATGGCACCAGGAAAAGAAGGAATTATTGGATTAACATTTAGTAATGCAATACATCTTTCTGGATGGACAAATAAAGAAGTAAAAATTCCTTTTGATACAAAAGAATTTGAGGCCGAATTAGAGAAGAGGAAGGAAGAAGAAAAAATCAAATCAGCAAAGTAAAACAAAACAAAAGGAGATAAATTATGAGCGACACTTCAAATCAAAGTTACATTGCTAGAGCTAGTGGCTTGAAAGGGAAAGACTATGTTGCATATGCTTTAGGCGACACAGGATGTTGTTTGGCATTCGGTCTAGTTACAACATTATTGCAACGTTTCTACACAGACGTATTATTGTTACACCCACTATTCATTATGATTATGTTCGTTGTAGCAAGAGTATGGGACGCAGTTAACGACCCAATTATGGGAAGAATCTGTGATACCATC
>CAMVBZ010000052.1 GCA_947165815.1 uncultured Clostridia bacterium | reverse complement strand
CCATCTTTTACTATAAATAGTAAAGAGGAGAGTCATTCAAGATTATACTCTTTCTACTTTGCCACTTCTTAAGCAACGTGTGCAAACGTATTCATATTTGAATCCACCATTAGCTGTCTTGACTTTAACCTTTTGTACATTAGCACTCCAGCTACGGCATGTTTTTCTATGTGAGTGAGAAACTTGATTACCACTCATTTGTCCTTTTCCACATACACTACATACTCTTGACATGATTCCTACCTCCATTAAGGTTTATAAGCGTACATATTTTAACTTATTTTACTATTCTTGGCAACTATTTATTACAATAATTTTTATTTGCTTTACTTATTATTATATTTTATAATATCTACGATTAACTTAAAGGTTATATAACGAATTAAATATGTCACTAACAACATATAACAAATATGGAAAATTATCAATATCTGAGGATGTAGTTGCAGTAATAGCTAGTGTTACTGCATCTGAATGTTATGGCGTGGTAGATTTAGTATCACGTAGATTCTCAGATAATTTCTCCCATATGTTTAACCATGATCCATACGGTAAAGGCGTAAGAGTTATTACAGATGAAAACTACATTTATGTAGATGTTTATCCTGTTCTTAAAATCGGTGTTAACGTAGAAGCTGTTAAAAAGTCTTTAGCAGACACTATAACTTTTAACCTTGAAAAACTAACTGGTATGAGAGTTAAACACGTACAAGTTAATGTTGTTGGTATACGAATATGAGAAGGATTGAATTACTTGTAATTCATTAGTATAGATAGATGGAAACAATAAATGGTGTACAACTTAAAAAAATGTTTGAAGGTGGTCTAAACGCATTAGGCGTTAACCGTCAAGCAATTGATGAATTAAATGTTTTCCCAGTACCAGATGGCGATACTGGAACAAATATGTATTTAACTTATTCATCTGCAATCAAGCTCGTAAATGAAGCAAATTCAGATGATATGTCAGATATATCTTTAGCATTTTCTAAAGGTGCATTCAACGGAGCAAGAGGAAACTCAGGTGTTATTACATCTCAGATTTTAAAAGGATTTGCTGTCGCATTGAATGCAAAAACAGAAATGTCTGCAAAAGATTTAGCTAATGCAATGAAGTCTGGAACAGAAATTGCATATTCAGCTGTTAAGAAACCACAAGAAGGAACAATCCTAACTGTTATAAGAGTTATGTCTGAAACTGCTCAAAAAGCTGCTAGAGGTCGTAATGCAACAGTTGTATCATTACTTGAAAAAGTCATCGAGTCTGGTAAAGAAATCCTTGCTAAGACTCCAGAAATGCTTCCTGTTCTTGCAAAGGCTGGCGTTGTAGATGCTGGTGGTACCGGTATTTTGATAGTCTTTGAAGGTTTCCTTGCTGCATTAACAGATACAGCAGTTAGAGTTATTGAAACAAAATCTCAACAAGATAAAGATGGTTCTTCTTTACCACAAAATCAAGGTAAAGCAGCAAACATGTCTTTAGACAATGATTATGAAAATATTACTTTCTATTACTGCACAGAATTCTTTGTAGCACATCTTAATAGAACAACAACTTCTATTGAAGTTGACAAATTCAGAGATTATCTTTGCACAATAGGAGATTGCGTATTAGTAATCGCAGACACAGATAGAATTAAAGTTCATGTTCATACAAATCAACCAAACCTTGCTTTAGGTAGAGCTTTACAACTTGGTGAACTTGTAAACCTTAAGATTGAGAACATGATGGAACAACATAGACAAATTTACGGAGAACAACCAGAAAAAGAAGAAGAATTGGATGAACCATCAGAATTCGCTATGGTTGCAATTGCAGCTGGAGATGGAATTACACAAATATTCAAGGATTTACTCGTAAAAGAAATCGTTGAAGGTGGACAAACAATGAACCCAAGTGTTTATGACATCCTTAATGCAATTAATAAGTCTAACTCTGAACATGTCTTCGTTCTTCCAAATAACTCAAATATTATCCTTGCTGCAAACCAAGCAAAAGATTTAACTGATAAAGATGTAAGAGTTATTCCAACTACAAACATTCCAGAAGGTATTTCAGCTGCTTTGGTTATGAATCCTGAAATTTCTGCCGAAGAAAACGAACTAAATATGCTAAAAGCTGCTAAAAACGTAAAATCTGCAGAAGTTACTCATGCTGTAAGAAATACAAGAATGAATGGATTCAATGTTAAGGAAGGAGATATTATAGGAATTGCTAATAAGAAGATCATTGCAAAATCTGCATCCATTAATGAAGCTACAATTCAAACTGTTGGCAAAATCATAGGAAGATGCGAAATGTTGACTCTTTATTATGGAGAAGGCGTTACAGAAGACGAAGCAATGAATCTATGCGAAAGAATATCTCAAAAATATCCAGATATTGAAGTTGCTGCTTATTACGGTGGACAACAACATTATTATTACGTTATTTCAGCTGAATAAAATTAATGAAATTAGTCGATATCAAAGGAATTGGTCCAAATTTAGCCATAAAACTAAATGAACTCGGTATCTATTCTCCTTTAGATATCGTTAATTTTTTACCTTCTCAATATATAAATCTTCAAAAACCAACAGGTGTAGATGACATTGAAAACACCTCATTTGCTTTAATTAAGGCAAAAATTACAAAAATTACTCCTTCAACTAATGTTAGAAAACAATATTTTAAATTAGATGCGGAAGATTGTAATTCTACCTGGACTAGAAAAATTTATATTTCTTACTTTAACCAAAATTATTATCTCCAAAAATTTGAAGTGGGGAAAGAATATCGTTTTTTGGGGAAAATCTCAAAAAAGTATAATTTTTATGAAATGGTGAATCCATTGGTTGAAGAAGAGGGAAAGATCAAAAATTTGAAAGATGGCATTTATACCATTTATCCATTAAAGGGAATAGTGGGACAAAATGTTTTTAAAAATCTCGTAAAAAGCACTACAAACTATTTTGAGGAAAATGGTGAAGATATTTACACAGCATTCAATTCAAGTGTCTCATCAGCTTTAAATAAGCCTTCATTATTGGAAGCAATAGAGGATATTCATTTCCCAAAAACAGAAGAAAATATTAAAAAAGGCATGGAAAGATTAGCTATTGAAGATACAGCAAATTCAATAGGAATTTACCGCTTAATTAACTTCAAGTTTGCTGAAAAAGATAGAAAAGTATTCTACAAAATCGCAAATTCTGTAATTGTTGACTATAAAAATGCCTTATCTGTCGTTCCAACAGAGTCTCAAGAGAATGCTTTTAAAGATATAGTAAAAGATCTCACTTCAAATAAGGCCATGAGACGCATAATCAACGGGGACGTAGGTAGTGGAAAGACATTTGTAGCCTTTTTTGCTCTGTATTGTACAGTATGTTCTGGACACCAAGCTGCAATGATGGCTCCAACAGAAATTTTAGCAAATCAACATGCAAACAATTTTAAAGAGATTGCAATGATTTTAAATATAAAGTATGACGTCTTAACATCTTCTACTCCTGCAAAAAAGAGAAAAGAAATTCTTAAAAAAGTCTATGACAAAGAAATAGATGTGTTATTTGGAACACAATCATTGTTAAATGAAGAGATAATTTTTGACGATCTTTCTCTTATTGTCATAGATGAACAACACAAATTTGGAGTTTCAGAAAGAAAAGCACTAGAGGATAAATGTAGAGATGCAGATGTTATTTCTATGTCCGCAACACCAATACCAAGAACTTTGTTCTTAACTATGTACAAAGGTATTGCAATATCACATATAGAACGAAGATCTTTAACTTCAAATATAAAGACTCATATTGTGCCAGATGATAAATTAAACGAAATGATGGATTACATTGCAAAGCAATGTTCAGAAGGAAAGCAAGCCTTTATAGTATGTCCAAGTATTGAAGATAGTGAAGGTTTTGAACTTTATTCTGCAAAAACATTATATGAACAATGTGTAGATTCAGCATTCAAAGGATTAAGAGTTGGATTATTATATGGTCCAATGAAATCTGAAGAGAAAAATGCTGTTATGAACGCATTCTCATCTAGAAATTTAGATATTTTAATATCTACAACCGTTATAGAAGTTGGTATTGATACAAATGCAAGTATACTAACCATAATGAATTCAGAGCGTTTTGGACTAGCACAATTACATCAATTAAGAGGAAGAATTGGAAGAAGAGGACAAACATCTTTCTGTTTCTTACATACAACTAAACCAAATAATGAAAGATTACATGCAATGGTTACTACTTCAGATGGATTAACTCTTGCAGAAAAAGACTTTGAAATGAGAGGAGCAGGAGACTTTATTGGATTATCTCAAAGTGGACATAGACAAACAGGTAAATATTCTTATCCAATTACTATTTCAGTAATCAAAAATGCATCTCAAATGGTGGATTTAGCAATAGCTCAAGATAAGCAAAAAACTATAGATATCCTTAAAACAAAGAAAGAAGAATATAAAGACTATATGGATATCATGTTTAATACGACATTATCTAGTTAAAAAATATAAATATTTTTTATTTTCTTAAAAATTAACTTTATTTTTGTTAATCTCACTTGACAATATAACTATATATATTATATATTTATAGTCCAAATGGTGGTGCAGTATTCTAGTCAGAACCTACCGACCCGAAGACGGGGGTAAAATATCGTCACAGGGCACAACGGTGAAACCTTTTGTAACTGCTTGGGTTGCCCAAACTTGGGTGGTTGCTGAAGGGAATGGATTTTGGGCTTGTTATAACGGCATATAAACCTAGACCCAACTTCCGGGAGACCCAAATCTGTAGTCAAACATTGATTTGATTATGGACTGGGATACAAACCTGCTATGCGGTACTTTCGAGTGCTGTGTACAGAGTAGCCTGCTTTGAGTGAAATATTAGGGATCTATGGAACAACGTATTTGATATTTGGCCAAACATCATATACGATCGCCTAGTGAAATAACTTTTGCAAAACAAGATAAGGGCGGAAAGTTTCTGTCAAGGAAAACTTCTAGACTGTTCCTAAGGAAACATTTAGGGGATTATAGTGTGTACTAAGTGGCAATTCGGTAATGTTTGAGGTAACTCGCAGATTACAAGAGGCAAGTGGAAACAGCATGTACGGTGACGACATGTTCTTGTAAAGAGAAATTCAACCGAACCTAAAGACGCAAGGTTTACCCTAATTGTTGCCACCATTGATATTAAAAATTATGACAAATGATATAGATAAAGTTGACGACAATTTAGAAAACAAGGAAGAGTCTTTACAAGATAGTAATGATTCTTCTATTTCTACTCAGGAAAAATTTGAGAAAAAACACCTTACAAAAGAACAAATTAAGAAAAGAAAAGCCATTTTTTATAGTCTTCGTATAACATTATTAGCTCTTGCCTTAGGTGCTTTGTTTTCATTAATTAGTGAAATAATGGCAGACACAGATGCATTAATTGCATCATCTATTTTATTGGTTCTACTAATTATAATTAGTATTTTCTTTGACGCTATTGGAATTGCCGCAACTTCTTGTGATATTAAACCTTTAACAGCAATGGCATCTAGACATGTATATGGTGCTAAAACTGCTCTTAAATTAGTTCAAAACAACCACAAGGTAAGTACTATTTGCTCAGACTTAGTTGGAGATACTTTTGGTATCGTTTCCGGTGCCTGTGCTACCATAATTGCTTTAACTTTGATAGTTAAATATACAGATGGAAAACAGGGCGCTGAACTTGGTATTACTATTGCCATAACAGCTTTAGTTACAGCTTTAACAATTGGTGGCAAATCATTTGTTAAGAATATTGCAATAGAAAAGTCCAAAGAATTCATGATGTTTATCGGAAAAGTTCTAGGTATTTTCTCTAAGAGTGAAAGAGCTATTCTTAAACAGAATAGAGAAGAAAAGAAAAGCAAAAAAGACGAAGATCAAGTTGAAGAATGAGATTAGATTTATTCCTATATACCACATACAATTTAAAGTCTAGAACATATGCCCAGGAACTAGTAAAAAAGGGCAAAGTTAAGGTTAATGGGGATGTAGTTTCTAAAGTTTCTTTAGAGGTTTCAGATAAAGACAATATTGAAGTTAATTTAGATGAATCTTTTGCATCTCAAGGTGCTTTTAAACTCAAAAAAGCAATAGAAGAATTTAATATTTCTGTAGATGGAAAAATTTGTGCAGATTTTGGATGTTCAAATGGCGGTTTTACAGATATTCTTTTAAGAAATAATGCAAAACTTATATACGCATATGATGTAGGAGAATGTGCATTAGAAAAATCTTTACTGGAAAGTGGCAAAGTTACCTTTATAAAACAAAATTTAAGAGAGCTTCCAGATGATGTAAAAAAAGTGGATTTTGTTTGCTGTGATCTATCATTTATTAGTATAAAACTAATAATACCTTCAATTTATAAAGTATTAAATGATGGTGGAGAAGGCGTTATTTTGATAAAACCTCAATTCGAGGCTGGTAAACAATATCTAAATAAAAGTGGTATTGTAAAAGACAAAAAAATACATGAAAAAATAAAAGAAGATGTATGCGCTTGCCTAGAGGCAACCAATTTAAAAGTAAAAGGTATAACAACATCTCCAATTTTCTACGAGAATAAGAACATAGAATATTTAGTTTACTTCAAAAAGGGTAATTAGCTCTTCTTTTTAACAATAATCAAAACAAGAACAACTATACAAACAACGACTACACATAAGCCGCCTACTAATGATCCTATAAAATTAGGTGAATTTGTTGCACTTGTAATTAAATTAATCATGGCTAGATTATAATGTTTCTATTTTTCTATGTCAATTAAGATAAACACTTGTGGTGTTAATTTTTGCATACAACTATATATTGTGGTAATTGTGCATATAATTTACTAAATAAATTATTTTATACGTTTTTTTGCTAAAAGTATTGTATAAAATGCATAACAATTGTATAATATTCAAAAATTGAGATAGAGAGATTATTATATGATTATCGCATTTTACGCAAAAGATAAAGAGTTAAGTAAAGGTATTATGAGCAGTATACAAACCGTCCTTGAAAATGATGGTCATACTGTAAAATATCTAGATGCTTTAGATTCTTTTGAGAAAATAGATAGAATAGTTGCATTTGGTGGCGATGGAACTATGCTCAAGACCGCTGTATATGCCGTCAAGAGAAGTATTCCTGTAATTGGAGTAAACCTTGGCAATACTGGTTTCCTTGCCTACATGAACGCTACAGACAATCCTACAGATATTGCAGAAGCAATTCTTTCTTCTCATTACGAAACTCGTATGTTGATATGTGTAGAATATAAAGGCATTACATATATGGCACTCAATGATGTATTCATTGGGAAAACAAGTCCAGCACCAATATATACTACATTGTATGTAGATGGAGATGCGGTGGATAGATATCATTCAGATGGTATTATCATTGCAACACCAACAGGATCTACAGCATATTCATTATCTGCAGGTGGCCCAGTACTTGCTCCAGATGTAGATGCAATTATTATTAATCCAGTTTGTCCACATTCACTTCATTCAAGACCAATTATTGTATCTTCTAAGAGTGAAATTTGTCTCAAAGACAAAGAATTCAATGTTTCTATAATGGTAGATGGAGAAACCATAGGTGAATCTAATGATGAAATCATTATTAAGAAATATCCAAAGGAAGTTTGTTTTATTAAACCAATAAACACTTCTTTCTATAACAGATTACTAAACAAAATGAATAAATGGGGTATTACCCCAACCGAGGAGGTTGTATGGCAAGAGCAACGAGACAACTAAAGATATTAGAAATCATAGCTAAGTATGATATAGACACCCAAGAAGATCTTGTAGCAAAGTTACGCCAAGAAGGTTTCAATGTAACACAAGCAACAGTTTCCAGAGATGTTAAAGATATGAACATCATTAAAGTTCTTTCGCCAGATGGAAGACACTATAAATATGTCGCACAACAAGTACAAGACAATTCAGCAAACGACAAGTTCCATAGCATGTTTAAGGGTGTAGTACTTAACGTTTCATATGGAGAAAACATCATTGTTATCAAGACTGAGTCTGGTTCAGCAGCAATGGCAGCTGCATTATTAGACAAACTTAACTTTGATGGCATCTTAGGAGTTATTGCAGGAGATGATACTATTTTCGTAGCAGTAGACACAAAAGAAAACACTCCAAATGTTGCATCTAAAATTAATCAATTACTCTTATAAGAGTAAAACATATGTTAAAATCCTTATCTATTAAGAATATCGCTTTAATATCACAGTTGAGTCTAGAATTACAAAATGGACTCAACATTTTAAGTGGTGAAACTGGTGCTGGTAAATCCATCATCATAGACTCACTTAATTTTGCACTTGGAGAAAGAGCAGACAAATCCTTAATTAGATATGGAACAGATGAAGCTAGTGTAGAAGCTGTCTTTGAAGACTATAGCACAAAAGACATTTCATTATATCTTGAAGATATAGGAGTTGAAGAAGAGGATATTCTAATTCTCCAAAGAAAAATGAGAGAGAATAAGAATGAATGCAGAATTAATGGCAAGCAAGTAACTCTTTCAATGCTCAAAGGACTAACTTCATTATTGGTAGATATTCATGGACAACATGAACACCAAGCACTTTTAAATGTACAATCTCATCTCAAATTAATAGATTCTATTGGATCTAAAGATTTACCAAAAATTAAGGCAGATGTAGAAGAAAAGTATACAAAGTATACTTCTATTAAGAACGAACTTAGCAAATATGGTAATGAAGATGAGAGAATAAGAAGACTAGACATCCTCAAATATCAAATAGAAGAAATAGAAAAAGCAGACATACAACCAAATGAAGAGGATGTATTAGTAGAGAAAAGACATAAGATAAGAAACGCTGAAAAGATTATAAACTCACTTAAGGGTTCTTATGATGTATTAGACGGATATGACGGACAAAACGCCATACAACAAATTAAGCAAGCCATATCATTCTTAAATAATATTTCTACCTTTGGTGAAGACATTTCTACATCTTTAGACCGCTTAGAATCTGTAAAACTTGAATTAAAAGATATTTCAGATACATTAAATGGAATGATCTCAGAATTTGATTTAAGTGAAGCTGAAGTAGATAAATTAGAAGAAAGATTAGCACTCGTTAGATCCATAAAGAGAAAATATGGTTCAACAGAGAAAGAAGTTATTAAATATTTAGAAAAGGCTAACGAAGAATACGAAATGCTTTCAAATGCAAGTGATACAGTTATTAAACTTGAACAAGACAAAAAGAAAGCAGGTTCAGAATTAGTATTAGCTTGTGATAAACTCACAAAAGAGAGAAAGAAAATATCCACTCAATTTGAAAAAGACTTACTTTTAAATCTAAAAGATTTAGGTATGGGTGGAACAACATTTAGTGTAGAGTTCAAGGAAGTTGATTCTACAAATCCAGATATTCTTACAAATGAAGGTGGAGATGATATTGAATTCTTAATTTCTCCAAACGTTGGTGAACCACTTAAACCACTTGCAAAGATTATATCTGGTGGTGAAATGTCTAGATTTATGTTGGCTCTTAAGAACATCATTGCAGACAAAGATTCCATAGGAACTATGGTATTTGATGAAATAGACACAGGTATTTCAGGTAATATCATGACAGCTGTTGCAATGAAAATGTGCAGAATTAGTAGAAATCACCAAGTTATAGCAGTAACACACATGCCATCTTTAGCAGCAATGGCAGATGTTCATTTCTTAATAGAAAAGAAAGTTGAAGGTGAGAAGACAATAACTCATGTATATCCATTAAATAAAGAAGACGATATTAAAGAGATTGGAAGACTAATTGGTGGATTAAATTACTCAGATTATGCTTTACCACATGCCCAAGAAATGAAAAAATG
>CAMVBZ010000051.1 GCA_947165815.1 uncultured Clostridia bacterium | reverse complement strand
TATCATCTTTACTTATTAGTGATTCTTCATTTAAATCTAAATTTGATTCTTTAAAGAAGGAAAGAAATTTACTTACATTTAATGATTTGGAACATAAAATGGTTGAGTTATTAGATGTTTATGGTAATGAAATTAAGCAAGACTACGATGTTTTATTTGTTGATGAATATCAGGATGTTAACCCAACACAAGAATATATTTATTCACATCTAATTAATGGTAAAGCATATTTTGTTGGAGATGTTAAGCAATCTATTTATGAGTTTAGACTCGCAGATCCTTCAATATTTTTAAAAAGACAAGAAGAGTATCAGAAGGAAAAAAATAGATTAACATTTAAAAAGAATTTTAGAAGCAATGATGGAATTCTAAGTTTTGTAAATAAAGTGTTTAGTGCAATTATGACAACAGACACCTGTGATATAGATTACAAGTCAGATGCTGCATTTGTAGATATAAAAGATGAAATCGGCGAAAGTGTTGAAATGCATTTGTTCAAAAGACCACCAAACAATCCATCTGAAACAAAGACCGAATTATATGACATAAAAGATGAGGGTGGCGCTAGATATGAAAAGCTTGGTGATATGCAGGGAAAATTCATTGCAAAAACAATAAAAGAAATAGCAGGAGAAGGAAAGAAATATAAATACTCCGATGTCGTTCTTCTATTTAGAAAGAGAACTGGATGCCCAAAAGATATATTGAATGCCTTAAAGAAAGAAAATATTCCAGTTGATTGTGGTTCATTCTTAAAAGGAACTACAGGTTCTGAAAAAGAAATCATTCAATTATTAAGTGTTATTGATAATCCTCGTCAAGATATTCCTCTCGCTGGATTTATGATGTCTGTTCTCGGAGGATTTAGTGAAAAGGATTTACTCGAAATAGCAAACCTAAAGATAAAGACGAATAACTTCTATGATAAAGTTGTTGAGAAAGCCAAAGAAGATAGTCCACTTGGCCATGACTTAGAAAACATGTTAAAAAAGATTGATGAACTAAGAACCAAAGCTAGTTTTAAAACTGTAAGTGAATTAATTAGAACAATTATCTCAGATTTTGCGTTTGACGCATACCTTATGAAAAAGGGAGATAATGAAACTATAGAGTTGAATGCTTTCATTAATGCTGTTGAGTGTATGGAAGAAAACAACGATCTTTCCAAATTTTTATCAATATATAGTGAAAACGATAGTAAAATCGGTGAAACTGCTATTGTTGGAGGAAATAGAGTAAAGGTTGCGACATATCATTCATTTAAGGGATTAGAAGCTCCTGTAGTGTTCTTACCTGGATTGGACGAAGCAATTAATAAAGGTGATAGTGATGATGTTGTCTTTAATAATGATGGTTTAATAGCATTGGATTATTATGATATTCAAAACAAAAAGAAAGTAGAATCAACCAATAAAACAATTATAAAAAGATGTAATGATGCTGCGGAAGAAAAGAGTAATATGAGATTGCTATATGTGGCATTAACAAGAGCAAAAGATAAAATGTATCTGCTTGGTGGAATACCACGTGCCGAAGATTCCGAATTCGCTAAGGTTTATGCTACTAAATATAAGAGTCAAATGATTGATTATATTGGGGAATATTTATATGAACATGAGAAAGATCTGTCATATGGAAAGAACTACTTTATCTATGATGAATTAAATTTCCAAGAATCACTCGAAAGAGAAGTATTTGAAGAACCTACTTTTGATGAAGGAATTATTAAGGATATTGGTACATATAAGTTTGAATATCCATTTGAGGAATCAACAAAATTGTCTGCAAAATATTCTGTTACTGGTTTAAATGCTACTCATTCAGAGGAGGGATTGGTTCCAAATAAGTTTGAAAGAAATACAACAATGGGAACAATAGCTCACAAAATTATGGAACTTATTAATTTTGAAGCTAGATCTTTAGAAGATGTTAATAATGAAATTGAAAGAATGATAAAAAACGGAGATCTTACTAAAGACCAGGTAGACAATTTAAGCCTAAATGGAATTGTAAAAGCATTGAATTCATATGTAATGGATATCGCACGAAATTCAAGAGTACTTAGAGAATTAAAATTTACAATGTATGTCCCAGCATGTGATGTTGTAGACAATTCAAAGTCGACAGATAAGGTTATGGTGCAAGGTGTTATCGACTTGCTAATTGAGGGCAAAGATGGGGCATATTTAGTGGACTATAAACTTTCTAACTTGGAAAGTGAAGAATTGAAAGAAAAATACAAAAAGCAACTTTATCTATACAAAAAGGCTTATGAAAGTGCCACTAGTAAAAAAATAACCAAGATGTATATTATCTCATTGGTTAATGGCAACGTTATTCCATTAGACTAGAAAAAGGTAAATATATCTCTTAATTCTTGCAAAAGTTCTCGTATGCGATTATAATATTAAAAGTATTTTAGAACTTATATACAAGCAGGAGTGACAATGGAGTTTTTTGAGAAAGCTTTTGATGCCATAGCAAATGGTGCCGCAAGGGTATCTATTTCAGACATGAAGCTATTCGCCATTGTCGCTTTTTCTTTAATCGGAGCATTGATTCTTGGAGTAGGTATTTCCTATGCATTTACAGCAACAGCAAGAATGCAAAGAGCATGTAGAAAAATATCAAAATCCATTTCTTCATCATATAGAGTAGTTAATGATGATAACGTTGCTCAATTTACAAAAATATGTTTTTCTGAATATGCTCCAAGAAGATTGAGAGAAGCATGGATCCAATATCTCGGTGTTAGATTTGGATATCCAAGCGAGATTATCTCAAGAGAAAGAGTTTTTGATAGAGAAATTAAGGCTAATAGAAATATTCGCTCAGTTATATTTATTTCAGCGGCATTTGTTTTAATTGGTGTATTAAGTTTCTTTGCTATGGGAACAGAGTACAAAGGAAAGCTTGGTGTCCTTGCTGGGATAGCAATTATCGTTGTTGCTTTATTCCATTTGTTCTTTGTTGTTCTTGGCAAACTTCAAACTAAACAAGCACTCAATGCTTTTGAAAATATGCAAGATGATTTGGATGCTGCAACACAATTGCAAATTGAGAAAGACTATGCTGCAGATTCTTCTCCATTGTCTGAACTCGCAACAATAGTAGATGAGATTATCGCAAAGAACTTATCTAAAGACGTTAAAGAGAAAGAATATGAAGGACAACCAACTGAACCAATTGACATTCTAAAGCAAGCAAAAGCAGCAATTGGAAACGAAGAAGAGGAGCCAGTTCAAGAAGAGAATATTCCTGAAACTATTGAATATGAAAATTCAATAATGACAAATGAACAGGAAGATGCTATAATTAATAACGTTGATAAGTTTATTTCTCAAGGAGGAATGGACGAAACCAACGAAAATGTGCAAGAAAACAATGAAAGTATACAAGAAATTATTGCACAAGAGACAAAAGAATTGCCAGTTGAAGAAATTGTTGAAGATTTCTCAATCGAAGGTCTTGGCAATGCAATTAGGGAGCAATATAATAACGAGCAATATATAAATTTACTCGATCAACAAATTATTGAAGAGGACGAAGATATGTTTGGATGGAAGCGTAAAGAAAAGAAAGAAGAAGAAGTAGCACAAGAGAATCAAGCAGTTGAACTTGAAGAAGTAAGTACTGAACCTGAAGTTCCTGAAAAAGTTGATCTCGATCAAAACCCAGCAGATGCTCCAAATCCAGATTTAGGATTTGATTATGCAGAAGCACAACAAACTCAAGAAGAAGAAGTTAAGGCTGAAGAAGCAAAGGCTGAGGAGGCTCCAGTAGAAGCACCAGTCGAAGCTCCAGCAGAAGAAACTCCAGCAACCGAGGAAGTTGCAGCTGAGGAAAAGAGTGAAGAAGCACCAGCAGAGGAACCAAAAGTTGATGAGGCTGCTTTAGAGCAACAAATTAAAGATATCTCAGCTGAAGAACTTGGAATAGATGTTATCGAAGCTCCAACTGAAGAAGAAATCAAAGCAGTTGAAGAACTCGAGGCAGAAGAGGATGCAATTGATGATGATGAAGATTTCTCACCACCACGTTTTGCAAAATTGCCACAACTTGTTAACTTCATTTGTTCATCAGATAAATTCAGCAAAAGTGTTAAGATTAAGATGTGTTTGGTATTACTCCAAATGGCAAAGAAATTCCAAGATCAACCAGAAGAAAAGATTATACTTATCCAATGTATAACAAAGATAATTTCTAGTCTTAAAAAATAATAATCCACCCAATTAGAATATTAAAAAACCACAGTTTCGGCTGTGGTTTATTTTTTGTCTTTTTAATAAATTATTTGAACATTTTCCTCTTCCAAAGAATGATGATAACTGCTATTACAACGACCACAGAAATGGCTATTACAATCCAGAATCCCCAAGGGTGTCCAGCAAATGGAATTCCAGGTAGGTTCATGCCCCAGAAAGCACCAATCATGGATGGGATTGCAATAATTAATGTTAAGGAGGTTAATATCTTCATAATTCTGTTCATATCGTTGTTAATGATAGAAGCATATGTGTCCATTTGTCCTCTCATAATTTCTCTGTAAATTGTGGACATATCAATAGCCTGTTTACACTCAATTACAACATCTTCCCAGTAATCAACGTCATCTTCAGATAATCTAAGTTGTTTTGGAATTCTTTCCATTACTGCAGAGTTGGAACGAAGAGATGTGGTGAAGTAAACCAATGCTTTTTGAAGATCCATCATTTCCATAATATCTTCATTTTTCATCTTCTTCTCAAGCTGTGCTTGAACTCTTTGTCCAGATTTTTGAATTTGTGTTAAATACCATAAGAATTTTTTAGATATGGCCATTTGAATTTGAAGTGAGAATTTCTTTCTCTTTTCGATATTTATATCCTTAATTCTTCCAGAGAGAATATCCGTTACAATTGAAGTGTCTGCAATGCAAACTGTAATGACACAAGACTTGGTGATAATACATGCAAAAGGTAATGTAGAATAAGTGTAGTGGTCTTCTTCGTCATCTTCTGTGAAAGGAATGTCTGTAAGAATAAGGGAGTAATCATCTTCAATTTCAATACGAGGCGCTTCTTCCTCATCCAATGCAGCCTTTATAACTTCATCTGGAACGTTAGTAGACTTTGCAATTAACTCAATTTCTTTATCAGTTGGATTAATCATATGAATCCACTGATTTGAAAAATCATATTCTTCGTTTATGAGTTCTGGATTAACAGAGATAGGGAGTTTAGTTTCTTTTTTGAATACTTGAAGCATTTTACCCTCCTATCCGAAAAAATCTAACACAAATATTTTAACATTATGCTTTGTCTTTTGCAATGCAAAAATTTACCAAAAAAAATATATTTTTTGTACTAATTTTGTAATTATACTATCACAATAAATTATTCTTGATAAAAATAATAATATGCAGTATAATCTTGCTAGTTTTTATAAAAAATAATTCTAGAGTTTATAGGAGGACTCAGTTTAATGAAACAATATGTTTACATGTTTAAAGATGCTGCAAACTATAGCGATGTCGAAGACGTAAGACGTGCTATGTTCGGTGGAAAGGGTGCAAACCTTGCTGAAATGACAAAACTCGGCATGCCAGTACCACCTGGATTCACAATTTCAACAGAAGCCTGTACACAATACTATACAGACGGAAAAGAAATCAACGCTGATATTCAAGCACAAATCAAAGATGCAGTTGCAAAACTTGAAGCTGAAACAGGAAAGAAGCTTGGTTCATTAGAAAAACCATTATTAGTTTCTGTTCGTTCTGGTGCACGTGCATCAATGCCAGGTATGATGGATACAATTCTTAACCTTGGTTTAAATGACGTTGTAGTTGAAGCATTCGCAAAATTAACAAACAATCGCCGTTTTGCTTATGATAGCTATCGTAGATTCATCCAAATGTATTCTGACGTTGTTATGGAAGTTAGCAAGAAAGAATTCGAAAGCTTAATCGATGCAATGAAAGAAAAGAAGGGTGTAAAGCAAGACACAGATCTTGATGCAGATGACCTCAAAGCATTAGCAGAACAATTCAAAGCAAAATATAAAGCAGCTATTGGTAAAGACTTCCCACAAGAACCATATGAACAATTAATGGGAGCAGTTAAAGCAGTATTCCGTTCATGGGATAATCCACGTGCTATCTACTATCGTAGAATGAACGACATCCCAGGAGATTGGGGAACAGCAGTTAACGTACAATCAATGGTATTTGGTAACACAGGATTTGAATCAGGAACAGGTGTTGCATTCTCACGTAACCCAGCAACTGGTGAAAAGGGATTATATGGTGAATATTTACTTAATGCACAAGGTGAAGACGTTGTTGCAGGTGTACGTACACCATCTCCAATTTCCAAGTTACAAGAAGAATTACCAGAAGTTTACAATCAATTCCTTGACATCGTAGATAGACTTGAAAAGCACTATCATGATATGCAAGACATGGAATTCACAGTAGAAAACAAGAAGTTATTCATGCTCCAAACACGTAATGGTAAGAGAACAGCAGCAGCTGCAATCAAAGTAGCATGTGACTTAGTAGATGAAGGAATGATCGATGAAAAGAAAGCAGTTTGCATGATCGATCCAAAGCAATTAGATGCACTTCTTCACCCACAATTCGAAGCAAAAGCATTAAAGGCAGCAAAGCCTATCGCAACAGCACTTCCAGCATCTCCAGGTGCAGCTTGTGGACAAGTTGTATTCACAGCAGAAGATGCAGTAGATTGGGTTGTAAATAAAGGAATCAAGAGAGTTGTTTTAGTAAGACTTGAAACATCTCCAGAAGATATTGAAGGTATGCATTATTCACAAGGTATCTTAACAGTTCGTGGCGGTATGACATCTCACGCAGCAGTTGTTGCACGTGGTATGGGAACTTGCTGTGTATCTGGTTGTGGAGCAGATCCAAACAAGGTATCTATTGATGAAGACAAGAAGTTATTCGTTATCAACGGTGTACAATTCAAAGAAGGTGACATGATCTCTTTAGACGGTAGCACAGGTAACATTTACCAAGGCGAAATCGCAACAGTTCCAGCAGATGTTAACAGCGGTTACTTCGGAAGAATTATGGCATGGGCAGACAAGTATCGTTCATTACAAGTTAGAACAAACGCAGACACACCAAAGGATGCTAAACAAGCACGTCTCTTCGGTGCAGAAGGTATTGGTCTCTGTAGAACAGAACACATGTTCTTCGATCCAGATAGAATTCATGCAATGCGTGAAATGATCGTATCTGATACAGTTGAACAAAGAGAAGCAGCTCTTGCTAAGTTATTACCAATGCAACAAAAAGACTTCGAAGGACTCTATGAAGCACTCGAAGGAAATCCAGTTGTTATTCGTTTCTTAGACCCACCACTTCATGAATTCGTTCCAACAGCAGAAGAAGAAATTGAAGCTCTTGCAAAAGATATGAAGATTTCTGTTCAAACATTAAAAGACAAGATTTCATCATTACACGAATTCAACCCAATGATGGGACACAGAGGATGCCGTCTTGCTGTAACATATCCAGAAATCGCAGTAATGCAAACAAAGGCAGTTATCCAAGCAGCTCTTGCAGTTAAGGAACGTCATCCAGACTGGGCAAATGTACCAGAAATCATGATTCCATTAGTTGGCGAAGTTAAAGAACTTGCATATGTAAAGAAGATCGTTTGCGACACAGCAGATGCATGTATTAAAGCAAGTGGTAAGCAACTCAAGTACAAAGTTGGTACAATGATTGAAATTCCACGTGCAGCATTAACAGCAGAAGATATTGCAAAAGAAGCAGAATTCTTCTCATTCGGTACAAACGACTTAACACAAATGACATTCGGTTTCTCAAGAGACGATGCAGGTAAGTTCTTAGGCGCATACTATGACAAGAAGATTTACGAAAGTGATCCATTCCAAAGATTAGACCAAGTTGGTGTTGGCAAGTTAGTTAAGATGGCAGCAGAAGCAGGCCGTAAGACACGTCCAGACATCCACCTCGGTATCTGTGGAGAACACGGTGGTGATCCTTCAACAATCGAATTCTGTCATAAAGTTGGCTTGAACTATGTATCATGTTCACCATTCAGAGTACCAATTGCTCGTTTGGCAGCAGCACAAGCAAACATTAAATATCCTAGATAATTAAATAAACTAGACTTAAAAGCCCCGTACTATTTCAGTATGGGGTTTTTATAGCAAAAAGGAAGAAATTATGTATAACAAAAACATTTACAAAGAGATTAGTAGTGCAAAGAAAAAGGAAATAGAGAATTTTTCTAAAGACTATGAAGATTTTTTATCTGTAGCAAAAACTGAAAGATTAGCAGTTGAAGAAATTGAAAGACTTGCAAAGAATGCTGGTTTCAAGAAATTTGATGCAAAATCCTCTGTAAAGGCTGGAGACAAGCTTTATTTTATAAATAAAGGCAAGAATGCAATACTTTACGTTGTTGGACAAAATCCAATTACAGACGGTTTAAGAATCTTAGGAGCACATATTGATTCTCCAAGATTAGACTTAAAGCAAAATCCACTTTATGAAAAGAAAGAATTTGCTCTCTTTGATACACACTATTATGGTGGCATTAAGAAATACCAATATGTTACAACACCACTTGCTATTCACGGTGTAGTAGTTAAGAAAGATGGAACATCCATAAAGATTGATATTGGTGAAGATCCAAAAGATCCAGTTATTGGTATTCCAGATTTATTAATACACCTTTCTGCAGACCAATTACAAAAGACAGCAGCAAAAGCAATTGAAGGTGAAGATTTAGACTTAATCGTTGGTTCTATTCCACTTGAAAAAGAGGAGAAAGAAGCAGTTAAGAAGAACATCTTAAAATATTTAAAGAAGAAGTATGACTTTGAAGAAGAAGATTTCTCATCTGGCGAACTCGAAGTTGTTCCAGCAGGAAGAGCAAGAGATTTCGGTTTAGATAGAAGTATGATAGCAAGCTATGGTCATGATGACAGAGTTTGTGCATACACATCTTTAAGAGCAATGTTAGACTTAGAAGAAACACCAAAGTATGCTGTTTGCGGATTATTTGTAGACAAGGAAGAAATTGGCAGTTATGGTGCAACTGGTGCAGAATCTGTTTTCTTTGAAAACACTGTATTAGAATTATTACATGCACAAGGCAAAGACAGCATCTACAATTTAAGAAAGACACTAGAGAACACTTGTATGTTAAGTAGTGATGTAAATGCAGCAATAGATCCAATCTATGCAAGTGCAAGTGATGAAAACAATGGTGCAAGATTCAACTATGGTATTGTATTTGAAAAGTACACAGGTGCAAGAGGAAAATCTGGTGCAAGTGATGCAAATGCAGAATACTTTGCAAAGATTAGAAAGGTCATGGATGAAAGTGATATTCATTACCAAACTGGTGAACTTGGTGCAGTAGATAAAGGTGGCGGCGGCACAATCGCTCACATTTCTGCAAAATACAATATGGAAGTTATCGATGCAGGTGTAGCAGTATTAAATATGCATTCTCCAATGGAAATCGTTTCCAAAGCAGACGTATATGAAACATACCTTGCATACAAAGCATTTGCAAAGAACTTATAATCTTTAAACATTAAAATAGAAGTGATGTCTTGCTTAATTGTGAGGCATCATTTTTAGAAAAAAGAAAAATGGAAGAGAAATATATATGCCCAGAATGTGGGGCAGAAATGAAAGAAACATATAATAAACCCTCATTATTATTGGATTGCCCTAAATGTGGATGTAAGATTGCGACAACCAAATGGGATCCAATTGATTTGGATCAAACAATTTATGAACTATTTGTAGAAAAGATAGAGTCTCCAACTTTGGATAATTTGCGTTTTATATCTAGTATGACTGGAGATAACTATATCAAGACAAAACAAGATTTGATTGAAGGTAATATATCATTTAAATATTGTGCTGTAGATATGAAAGAGAAAATGAAAGAATTTGACAACAATAACATTAAATATCATATAGCTCCAGAATTTCATTATTAAATTTCTATTTTCATTTGACATAATATATTT
>CAMVBZ010000050.1 GCA_947165815.1 uncultured Clostridia bacterium | reverse complement strand
ATATGCTATTTCATTAATGGAAAATCATAAACTAATTTAATTTGATTGTTTACTTGCACGTGCTCATTGTGCTATAATTTTTGTTAGTAAAATAAAAATTAATACTTTTAAAGGAGCATATATTTATGAGCAAAAAGACAATCAGAGATATCGATGTTAAAGGCAAAAAAGTGTTGTGTCGTGTAGACTTCAACGTTCCAATGCAAGATGGTGTTATCACAGATGAGAACCGTATTCAAGGAGCTCTTCCTACAATTAAGTTCTTATCAGATGCAGGCGCAAAGTTAATCCTTTGTTCACACCTTGGTAAACCACATAACATTTTCACTCCAGGATTCTCACTCAACAAGAAAGAGAAGAAAGCAGTAGAAGCACTCCCAGAAGAAGAAAGAGAAGCAGCAACAAAGTCATACATTGAAAAGGCTCTCAAGAATGATCCAGTTAAGTTTACTCTCGCACCAGTTGCAAAGAGATTACAAGAATTACTTCCAGATAAGAAAGTTACATTCGCAAAAGACTTAGTTGGAGAAGATGCACAAGCAAAGGTTGCAGCATTAAAAGATGGAGATATCGTTCTTCTTGAAAATACTCGTTTTGAAAAAGGCGAAGAAAAGAATGATGAAGCACTCTGCAAAAAACTTGCAGCTTTCTGTGATGTATATGTAAATGATGCATTCGGAACAGCACATCGTGCACATGCAACAACAGCTGGTATCGCATTATACGGATATGCTCCAGTTGCAGTAAGTGGATTCCTTATTGAAAAAGAAATTAAATTCTTAGATGAAGCAGTAAATCGTCCAGTACGTCCATTCGTAGCAATCCTTGGTGGCGCAAAGGTTTCAGACAAGATTGGTGTTATCGAAAGCTTATTAAATAAATGTGATGCTCTTATCATCGGTGGTGGTATGGCATATACATTCAAAGTTGCAATGGGACAAACTGTTGGTAACAGTTTACTCGAAGAAGATAAAGTTGAACTTGCAAAAGGTTTAATGGAAGAAGCTAAGAAGAAAGGCGTAAAACTCTTATTGCCAGTAGATACAGTTATTGCAGACAACTTCTCAAATGATGCAAATTCTAAAGTTGTAGAAGGAAGCATTCCAGATGGTTGGGAAGGATTAGATATCGGACCAAAGACTATCGAATTATTTAAGGCAGAAATTGCTAAGGCAAAGACAATTGTTTGGAACGGACCAATGGGTGTATTCGAAATGGAAAAATTTGCAGTTGGTACAAAGGCTATCGCAGCAGCACTTGCAGAAAACACTGGTGCAACAACAATTATCGGTGGTGGAGATAGTGCAGCAGCAGTTATCCAAATGGGATTTGCAGATAAGATGTCACACATTTCAACAGGTGGTGGCGCATCTCTCGAATTCTTAGAGGGTAAAGTACTCCCAGGTATCGATTGCTTAAACGACAAATAGAAAAATAAATTAAAAGTGTCCGTTGCCCTTAGGGTGGCGGATTACTTAGTATAAGGAGAATAAAATTATGTTAAGAAAACCAATTATCGCAGGAAACTGGAAAATGAACAACACAATAGCAGAAACAGAAGCTCTTGTAAAAGATTTAATTCCATTAGTAGCAGATGCAAAATGTGATGTAGTTATCTGTACACCATATACAGACCTTGCAAAAGCAGTAGAACTCACAAAAGGCACAAACATTAAAGTTGGTGCAGAGAACGTTCACTGGGCAGAAAAAGGTGCATTCACAGGTGAAATCTCAGCAAAGATGTTAGTTGAACTTGGTGTTGAATATGTTATTATTGGACACTCTGAAAGAAGACAATACTTCGGCGAGACAGATGCATCCGTAAATATGCGTACAAAGGCAGCATTGGCAGCAGGTTTAATTCCTATTGTCTGTGTTGGAGAAACTCTTGAACAACGTGAAAAGAACCGTACAAAGGCTGTTATTCGTAAACAAATCAATGGCGCATTTGCAGATATTCCAGAAGAAGATGCAAAGAAGATCGTTGTAGCATACGAACCAGTATGGGCAATTGGAACAGGTAAAACAGCAACAGACGAACAAGCACAAGAAACAATTAAGAATATCCGTGGAATGATTGCTCATTTATATGGCAGAAAATTCGCAAACCGTCTCCGTATCCAATATGGTGGCAGTATGAACCCAAAGAATGTTGCAGGATTAATGGCTCAACCAGATATTGATGGTGGACTCATTGGTGGTGCTTCATTAAAGGCAGAGGATTTCTCAAAGGTTGTTAAATACTAATATGAAAAAAATAACAGGTTTAATTATTATGGATGGATTTGGCTATGACAAGCCAGGTCCAGACAATGCTGTTACTACAGCAGGAACTCCAGTTTTAGATAGACTTAAATTCAAATATCCAAATACACAAATTGGTGCAAGTGGATTAGATGTAGGTCTTCCAGCTGGACAAATGGGCAATTCAGAAGTTGGTCATTTAAATATCGGTGCAGGAAGAGTTGTATATCAAGACTTAACTGAAATTTCTAGACAAATAGAAACAGGTGAGTTCTTTGAAAATGATGTACTTCTTGAAGCAATGCGTCATGCAGTTGGACAAAAGAAGAAACTTCATTTAATGGGACTTCTCGGACCTGGTGGTGTACATAGTTATATAGACCATTTACACGCACTTGTTGAAATGGCAAAGAGAAATGATTTAGATGATGTTTACATTCACTGTTTCCTAGATGGTAGAGATTTACCTCCAAAGAGTGCTGCAGATATTATTGATGAACTTCAAAGATGGTTAAATGTTGAAGGTATTGGAACTATTGCATCTGTTGTTGGACGTTACTATGCAATGGATAGAGATAACCGTTGGGAAAGAGTAGAGAGAGCATATCGTCTTTTAACAGAAGGTATTGGTATCAAGTCTACAAACGCAGCAGAATCCGTTGAAGTAAGTTATGAAAATGGTGTAACAGACGAATTTGTTGAACCAATTGTTATCGTAGATAAGAAAGGTGAACCTATTGCTAAGATAGAAGAGGGAGACAGTGTAATCTTCTATAACTTCAGACCAGACAGAGCAAGAGAGTTAACAAGAGCATTAACAGAACCAGACTTCAATTCATTTGAAAGAAGAACTGGATATCTCAACTTGGATTATGTATGCTTCACACGTTATGATGATTCATTCAAACATGTACAAATAGCATTCAAGCCAAGAAATCTTGTTAACACATTAGGTGAATACATTTCAAAACTAGGATTAAAACAATTCCGTATTGCAGAAACAGAGAAATATGCACACGTTACATTCTTCTTTAATGGTGGTGTAGAGACTCCAAATCCAAATGAAGATAGATACTTAATTCCATCTCCAAAGGTAGCAACATATGACTTACAACCAGAGATGAGTGCATACGAAGTTACTGCTAAAGCAGTAGAGGAAATCAATTCTGGCAAATATGACCTCATGATCCTCAACTTCGCAAACTGTGATATGGTTGGACATACTGGTGTCTTTGACGCAGCAGTTAAGGCCGTTAAGACAGTTGATGAATGTGTAGGAAAGGTAGTGGATGCAATACTTGCACAAGGCGGAAATTGCTTAATCACAGCAGACCACGGAAATGCAGACAAGATGAGAGATAAAGATGGAAAACCATTTACAGCTCACACAACAAATCCTGTACCATTAATTATGGTTGGTTATAAAGAAGGAAAGAAATTAGATGAGGGTGGCAAACTTTGTGACCTTTCACCAACACTTCTTGAAATGATGGACATTCCACAACCACCAGAAATGACAGGAAGATCTTTAATTAAGTAATTAAAGAAAAAAGAAACGGACTAAGAGGTTGCTAGATAGTGGCCTCTTATTTTTTATGCCATTTCTTCCCAGTTAATTGTATTATGATTATGTCTTGCGTGTCTGTCTTGGCTGTCAAAATATTTAAGTAATTCTGCATCGGAAATATTAGTTACGTTTTTCTCATATTCAAGATTCTTCTTAATGAATCCTTTTCTCATAGTAACTATACCAATAGGGAAGAATATCATCATTGTAACAACTTCACCTATGGTGAATGCGAGCCAGAATCCTGTAACTCCAAGAGAGGTGTAGTTAGATAATAAGTATCCAACAGGAATTAAAATAACTATTTGTCTAAGTATAGAAATAGACATTGCTTTTGTGCCGTGTCCAATTGAGTTAAACATAGCAATAAGAATTACGGAAACAGCAGCACTTATAAATGGGATAGAACATAGTCTTAGTGCCTCTACGCCTGCTATTGCTTTTTCTGCAGTATCTGGTGAGAAGAGCATAACAATATATTCTGGTAAGGTGTGGAATATTATAAGTCCAAATGTCATATATCCCATAGCCATAAGCATGGATTTTCCAAATGCCTCGTAGAACCTTGTTCTGTTGTTTGCACCCCAGTTGTATCCCATAATAGGCATAACACCTTGGTTTAATCCAAATACAGGCATAAATACAAAGGATTGTAATTTGAAGTAAATACCAAATGCCCATACTGCATTTTGGAATGCATTTAAAATAAAGTTTGCAAGCATATACATTATAGATCCAATTGCGTTAAGTATTACAGATGGAAGTCCAACAACAAGTATTTGTTTGAGTATATGCCATTTGAGTCTAAAGTGCTTATCAAAGAATATTCTTATATCCCACTTTCTAAAGGCAATTACAAGTACAGGAATGCATAATGCAAGCCATTGTCCTGCAACAGTTGCTATAGCTGCACCAGTGGCTCCTAGATTTGCTCCAAATGGAAGAATGAGTATTGGGTCTAGGATTATGTTTGTAACAGCACCAACAAGCTGTGTAATCATTGGTATAATCATATTGCCAATGGATTGAAGAATTCTATTAAGCATAATTTCAACAATAATACCCATAGAACAGCAAGTACATATTGTTAAATATGAACCGCCATATTCTGCAACTAAATCCCAGTCTGCTATATCTGTTTGTGTAGCAGCGGAGGATGTATAAGTTTGTATAAATGCATGAGATACAAAATATCCAACAACTAAGAACACTAAACCCATGAAGATAGAGAGGAGTAATCCGGTCTGTGCTGCAAGAGATGCCTCTTCTTGTTTTCTTTCTCCCATCTTTCTAGAAATAACAGAACCAGTACCAACAGCAAAACCAATTGCAAATGCGTTAACAAGTAATTGCATAGGAAGGGCATAGGAAAGAGCTAACACACCATTTGTGGCATCATAAGCACCAATGAAAATACTATCTACTATATTGTACATTGCCTGTACTAACATAGAGAAGATAGCGGGGCCGCTCATCTTTAAGATGAGTCTACCAACTGGTACTGTTCCTAATCTATCTGAATAAAGTGAATTTGTGTTTCTCATTGCATGTAGTCCGAATTATTAGTATTAAGTGAGAAATCGTCTGGTATTCCTGGTAATAGTTTGGCAGATACTTCGTGTCTGTATGATAATTTGAGTAGTGCAGGAACGAGCATAGAGGAAACGATAATTAAGATGATAACGAATGGCATTATGTTAACGCTAACAAGACCATCTTGTATTCCCATATTTGCACATACTAGCACAACTTCAGCTCTAGCCATCATACCTATTCCAACTCTATAACTATCTTTGAGTCCATATCTAAACATAAGTGCACCAGCACCACATCCAATAACTTTGCTTATTAAAGCAACGAATATATATAGTATTCCAAATAGAACCCAAGTGGAATCAAAGGATGCAGAGGTGGAACTAAGTCTTGAGATCATAGTTATACCTATGTTTGCAAAGAATACTGGTTCGAATATAAGGTATGAGGAAATCTCCAATTTTTTATCTATATAAGGAGCATATTTTGCCATGGATAAAACTAATCCAGCAACGTATGCACCTGTAATGTCTGCAACGCCAAACCACTTTTGTGCGGCATATGAATAGAAGAAACATATTGCAATTGCAAAGATTGGTATTCTGTGCATAGGCTTCTTACTAATTCTTAGTAATACGTAAAGAGCAATACAACCAATAACGAATGCAGAGATAAAGAAAGCTATAATCATTCCGATTGATTTTGCGATTTCTCCAGCAGATGCAGCACCATTTTCTTTAATTGAAAGAACAATTGAGATAATTACGATTGCAATAATGTCATCCAAGATTGCAGCAGCTAGAACGGAAGCACCAACTTTTGTTTGAAGTTTGCCCATTTCTTTTAATGCCGCAACTGTTAGTGAAACTGAGGTAGCACAGAGAATACATCCGTAGAAGATATTGCTTAAAAGAACTTCATGGTTTCCTAAGTCTGCAAAACCTCCAACTGGGTTAAATGCACAAGCTACTACAAAACCAAGTCCAAGAGGAGTGATAACACCAAGAGTTGTAATAACTACAGATGGAAGTCCAACTTTCTTGAATAACTTGAGATCTGTTTCAAGTCCAGCAGTGAACATAATAAGAATAACACCAATCTCTGCTATAAATGAGAGACCAGCAAGAGAGCCGTTTTCACCACCAACAAAAACTTTTTGATCTGGAATGAGAATAATTAGTCCTAAAAGTATGCCTGCAACAAGCATTCCAACTACCTCAGGAAGTCCAATTCTTCTAAAGAATATAGCAAGTACTTTTGAAAGTGCAATAACTAATGCTAGTGGTAATAATAACTCAAAAAATTCCATGATAATACCTCGTTTGCGTATGGTATTTTAGTCTTATAAAAATAAAAAGTCAATTATAACACGCGTAAAAAATATACAATTTTTTGGGCAATATTGCCCAAAAGTGCATAAAAATTACATAAAATATGAATAATTGAGTACTTTAGAATATCGAAAATTTTACATAATTATGGCAATTAATTACAAGAAACAAGAAAAATTCTTTACAAAAATTCAATAGTGTTTAGAAAAGTTGACATACCACAATATGTTGGGTATAATGTGTCGAGTATTAATTTTATAAAATTAAAGTTAATATGCAATAAATATGAAAAAATTAGGTTATATAAATAAACAATACAATATTTAAGATAGCAGCAAAGTTTTTTAAGCTTATGTTGGTGTCTTTTATTTTTGTAGAAAGTAGGAGAAAAGGGTTATGTTAAAAGTAGAAGGATTAACAAAAAAGTATCCAAAGAGTGACAGATATTCTGTTAAAGACATATCATTCGAAGTTAAGGCTGGCGAGATTTTTGGTTTCTTAGGTCAAAACGGTGCTGGTAAATCCACAACTATTAAATGTTTAACTGGAATTCTTCCTTTTGATAGTGGCACAATTGAAATTTGTGGTCATGATATTGTAAAGGATCCAATTGGTGCAAAATTAGAAATGGGATATGTCCCAGACAATCACTCTGTTTATGAGAAACTCACAGGAAGAGAATATGTAAACTATGTTGCAGATATCTATAGAGTTTCTAAAGAAAAGAGAGTAGAGATATACAATCAATATATTGAATTATTTAAATTACAAGAAGCACAAGACAAGCAAATCAAATCATACTCACATGGTATGAAACAAAAGATTTGTATTATTTCTACATTAGTACACGAACCAAAGCTCTGGGTTTTAGATGAACCTATGATTGGTCTAGATCCACAAGCAATTGCAGAGATTATTGCACTTATGAAACAACACGTTGCAAAGGGTAATGCAGTATTCTTCTCAAGTCACAATTTAGATTTAGTTAAGAGACTTTGTGACAGATGTGCAATTGTAAACAAAGGTGAGATGGTAGACTTCTTTGATTTGAAAGACAATGAAGAAAACAAGAAAAACCTTGAAGAAAGATTCTTCAAGATTACCGGAACATACGAAGAAAGACTATTTAAGGATTATGCTTCTCAAGAACTTGCAGATGTAAGACCTGAGAGTGAAGAAGCAGAAACAAAGGGAGATGTCGAAGAAAATGAAACAAAGTAAGATTTCCGCCTCAAGTTTAAAAGCGTTAATTAAACTTGATATAAGAGGACGATTTGGTTCCAGAAAAGACATTTCCTCGAAGGATATTGTGTCTAGGATATTTAACATCCTATTCTCGGTAGTCATTTATGGAATTGTCGTCTTCGGTATTTATGAATTAACAAATATTTTTGTTAAGAGAAGTGGATTAGGGTACGAGTGGCTAGTTATGGTTACTGGTATTACTATGGTTCTCGCAACAATTATTTCTATTATCACGGTAATGAAAAATCTCTATATGAATGGAGATAACGAATTACTATTGCAGTTCCCAGTTACATCAGCTGAAATATTAGTATCTAAGTCTATATATTGTTTCATACACAATGTAGCAATTTGTTATATACTAATACTTCCTTTCTATGTATCATTTGGCATAGTTGCTGGATCTGCAGGATTTACTATTTCAAAAGGATATTATGCAGAAGTTTTGGTAGATATATTCTTAATAAGTTTAATTCCATTCTCACTTGCTAACATTCTTGCAGTACCTGTAATGATGGTTGTAAATAAGTTAAAGAATAAGCACTTATTAATGCTCATAATACTTATAGTATTATTAGTTGGTGCATTCGTTGCTTATATGGAAGTTATTAGAATGATTTTAAGATATTTCCAAAGCGAATCTGTTTCTATATTCTCACCACAGATGATAGATAACTACAAAAAATTTGGTAGTATAGCTTATCCATTTAAGTGGTATGCAAATATGTTATCTGGAACAATTTTAGCTGGACTATCCACAAAAGATATTGGACTCAGTTTCTTATATGTTGCTTTAGTAACAATAGGATTACTTGTTGCAGGTTTCTTTGTAACAGTTAAATTGTATTATAAGACAATTCTTTGGGGTATAGAGGGAACAAAAGAATCATTTAAGCTTAAGACTCGTATGAGTGTTCATTCTCAATTTGAGGCTTCTTTAAGACGTGAGTTCTTATTGATATATCGTTCCTTCAATTATTCATTCCAATACTTAGCTATGGCTGTTGCAGCACCTATAATGGTTTATTACTGTAATAACCTTGCTGTTGAGTTTGGTAGTGCATCCGTTGGACCAAAGATTGTCCCAGGACTTTCATTATTAGTAATTATCATATTCAGTACAATGATAGTTTCATTCGCAGCAACAACTATTTCAAGAGAAGGAAGTGAATTCTATTTAACCAAGATTATACCAATGAAGTATTCAACACAGGTTATTAGTAAGTTCGTACTATACTCAGTAGTTGCTGTTATATCTGTAACATTAAGTACACTTGCAATAGGACTTGCATTTGGACCAAATGCTAAACGCCCACTAATAGGTCTTGCAGATATATTTGCTATCTGGGGAATTTCTGAAATGATAACTATGGCTTTAACCTGTCTATCCGTTTGGGCAGACGTTAAATCTCCTACATTCAATGTCTCTGGAGATGGTGAAATGGTTAAGGCAAATAAAAACTTAGCAATAGCATTATTCGTAGGAATAATAGTAGCCGTTGGATATGGTGTATTTGCAATTATATTCAACTATATTAAATTGCCAGTAGGAGATATCTATTTAATAGATGGTATAAACGATGTTTATATTGGGCTCACAATAGCATCTATACTTATTCTTGCTGCAAGTGTTTGTCTCTTGTTCGTAAAATTGGATAAGAGATATACTCAAATAGTTCCATAAAAGGAGGGTATTGTTATGAAGAAATTAATGATAGGATCCCTCTTATTAATACCAATTATTATCATGGTTGTTGTAGTTTTAACATCCGGATTTGTTTCAGCTGCAACATATATTGGTGTTGAATCAATCACATTATCAACAGATTATTACGAGATAGATACATTCCCAGCTAGAAAGACATTCTATGCTAAGGACTTCTTAAATCCTGTTGTATCTCCATCTCGTGCAACAAATAGAACAGTTACCTGGGTTATAGATGAAATAACATATCTAGACAGTGACTACGAAGAACTCTATGAGGCCAACTCAGAAACAATGCTTCCAGCAGTAACATTAATAGACTCTAAAGACAATCCAGTAGAGGAAAATCAAACTGGTGCGTTTGTTGTTAGTTGTTATTGCTCATTTGAAATCATTGCACAAGCAGAGAATAAACAAGCAACTTGTAGAATAGTTGTTGGTGGAACAGATGTTAACTCCGTTGCAATTTCTTATGATGGAAACAAATCATTTAGTGGTCATGTTGGAGATGCATTATTGCTATACTATTTACTTGCCCCAGTATCTACAAAATCCGAAGAATTCATTTGGGAATCCTCAAATGAAAATGTTGCAAAGGTTAACGAAAACGGAATAGTAGATTTAGT
>CAMVBZ010000049.1 GCA_947165815.1 uncultured Clostridia bacterium | reverse complement strand
ATGTCCAACTTTTTGGGTTCATACCACTTTTGAGGCCTTTTATTTTTAGTCTATTAATGTGTCATGGATCTGCTCGTATACTTTACTTGCTTTGTCTACCCAACTCTTGTAAATGTATTTTGCAACTTGTCTGTTTGCAACAACGAGCTTCATTTCCATAAGAGTACTGCTATCATTATTAATCTTCATGATTACTGTGTAACTTCCATCTGCATTCTTTGAATAGTCACAGAAGTAAGATTGTCTACGCTTATAGCGTAATCTGTTGTTCTTAGCATATTCTTTAATGTCTTCACGGATGTGAATAGGTACTCTTGTGAAGAATAGGGAGAGACAGGAAATACCATCTTGTGTGATGTTTAAACATTCACTCTTTGGTACTTTGTAAATAAGGTTGGTTTCAATCAACTCGCTTAAAAATTGTTTGCAATCCATGTATGTTAACCAACTGTTGTCAGATGTGCAAATATCTAAAACAGTAGCTTCTGCAAGAGGTATACTCATTTGCTCGAAAACATATAAAATAATAAGCTTTTGTGTCTTACTATCCATTGGAATTGGTGCTTGTTGATCAAAGTAATCCAAAATAAATCCCTCCATATACTTATGGAGTTAAATAATAGCAAGGTTGTGTTCACATTTCAATAGTCAATTTTAAAAATTTTTGTACCCACTAAGTATTGTGTCAAAAAGTTATCCACACACAAGAAATTCACTTGTACGCGTATTAAAAAGGACTCTTTTTCAAGAGCCCTTAATGTGTCCTTTTTAGTTACACATATTCTCCAGACATACAATGAAGAATTTTGTACCTCTTCTTAGGTTATCTTTAGAACATCTTTCGTTAATTCCGTGTATTCTTCTTTGGTCTTCTAAATCATATAAGAATGGATCAAATCTAAAGATGTCATTTGTGAGAGGATAATAGAATCTAGCATCTGAAGCAGCAATGAACATATATGGAGCAACAACGATATCATCAAAGGATTCGTAAATACTCTTTTCAAGGTTCTTATATGCTTGTGCAGTTACATCTGCTTCTGGAGAAGATGGAGAGTTAGCAATAGAAGTAACCTGTACTTCAGGACCAAGTTTTTTCTTTATATGTTTTTCTACATCTTCGTAACAATCTGTTGTTAGCATACGGTAATTAATATTTGCTCTTGCCTCGCCAGGAATAACGTTTCTAGCTTTTGCTCCCCAAAGCATTGTTGTTGCAAATGTTGTACGGACAAGTGCATTTGTCATAGGGGATGCAAGTGTGAATACAAATTTAACTAGGTGAGGGAGAACATCTCTGTTTGTTAATGCAAATTTAAATACCCCACCAAGTGCTGAACCACCACAATTTTTTGCAAGCTCTTTTGCAGTAACTTTTGTAAGGTTGGTCCATTTGGAAGGCATTGGAGATTTTTCGAGTTTATATATTGCTTTTCCAAGCACTGCATCTGCTGTTGGTGGCTTAGGATTTGAAGCGTGTCCGCCGAATCTTTCAACCTTCAATTCAAGGTCTCCATTTCCTTTCTCAGTAGCACCAATTAATGCAAGTGAATGAGGTACACCTAACATCCTTCCATCTACCACAGCGCCACCTTCATCTATAACAAACTCGGCTTTAATCCCTCTGTTTTGTAAAAATTGGCAAATATATTTAGCACCTTCAAATGATGTTCCAGGCTCTTCATCATGACCGAAACAAAGGTATATATCTCTCTTATATGAGCCACCTTCTTTAAGCTTCTTTTCTATAGCTTCTAGAAGACAAATCATATGAGATTTCATATCTTGTGAACCTCTTCCATAAATAAAACCATCTTCTGTAATTTTGCCACTAAAAGGAGGGTAATCCCAACCATCTGCAGGTGCAGGAACAACGTCTTGGTGGCTAAGGAATATGCCTGGTTTTAAGGATGGATCTGTACCTTTGATATAGTAACAAAGTGAGAATCCATTAATTACATTTTTCTCTGCAACTTTATGAATCTCAGGATATGTTTTTTCGAGCCAAGCATGTAAATCATAGAAGGCTTGCTTATTGTCTACAAACTCTTCAACCATAGAAACTGTTGGAATTTGTACTGCTTCAGAAAGATGTTGTGCAATGGTATCCACATCAATTTCTGGTTCTTCTACGACAGCAAAATCTTTTTTGTCTGGCTTGTTGCATAATGCTCTAATAAGTAGTATTGGCCAGGTTATTAAGAGTACTAAAAAGTCCCATAAAACACCAAAAAAAGTTTTCATAATTGTTCTCCTAAAGTGGTTATTTTCGTTTTTTTAGTTTATAGCAAAGAAACATATTTTTCAATATTAGCGTATTTTATCTCGTCAATATTTATTGACATATCGTAATTTATGATTTATTGTTTTAGAAAGTATTTTATAATGTGCACGTGCGGAGAGAAAACATTATGATAATGACAAAAAGATTAGTAGTATTTTTACTTTGTTTTGTACTCATATTGAGTGCAGTTGTTACACTTGTTGCATGCAATAAGAAGAACGATAACAATAATACATCAGGGGAAAGCAAAGCATACACATTCAATGATTATGTTGCAGATATGCCAGCAGCAAGATGGACAGCAATTCAAGAAACTATGATGGCATCTACATATAGAGATTATGCAGAAGAGTGTGATGTTAATTCTAATTATCCTCAACTAGATCATCTAGGTCTTAAACTTGTTGTTGGTCATGGAGATCATCCAGAAGATAAATCCAATAATGATTGGACAGATACAAAAGAAGTGGATGCAGATGATGAAACAGCATTAAGAAACAATTTTGATCCAACAAAACCTATTCTCATTTTAACGCACGGTATTCAAATTAATGAGGGAAGATATATTCATGCAATGATGTCTTCAGAATGTAGACCAGCAGAAATAGCAGCAGGAATAGATGAAAACCCATCTCCATATTTTGCTCAAGCAGTTGGAGATTATGCTGGAAGAATAGACCTTTCCAAATATTACACAGATAACGGATATAACGTATTCTATTTCCATTATGAAAACTTCGCAGACAGTTTAAGTGATGACGGAATTGGTATGGCAGCAGTTAGTGTTGTTACAAACCTTATTTGGTCTAATGTAAATTGCAAAGCTGTTATAAGACAAGGAAGTGAATACATAGAAGTTTCAGATGCTCTAACAGGTGAATTTAGTATTGCAGAATACTATGTTGCAGAATATTTAAGAACAATGAATAAGATTTGCGAAATATATCCAAATTATGCAAATGAAAAGAAACAAATTTGGAGTGCAGCTCACTCAATGGGTGGCGTTGTAAATATCGCAAGTAACTTCTTACTCACACAAGTTTCAGATGCAGGACAATTAAATGCAAACTTATTACCTTGCAGACTTATCCAAATGGATCCATATGTTGGTGCTGGAGATACTATTATTTCTTGGACACAAAAGCATGCTTTAAATAATAAAGCAAATGATGCATATGCAACAGCTCTTGAAATCTTAACTTACAAGTATGATATAGCAACATATTTAGTATGTAATGATGGTTTCGCAGTTCCATGCATGTTTGCATTCGCAATATGGAGTGATGAAGACAACTGCTTTACAGAACCAAGCGGAGAGATATCAACTGAGATTTCAGACTTCTCAACCTGTATTAATAGAATACTTGCAGTTGCACCATTTGTAGTTGCAAAAGCTTATTATCCAGCAACACTAGGAGAATCTCCAATGGCAGGAACAGTTTGCCATAACGGTATGAGAGAATACGCACTAGCAAGCATTTTCTATGATGCACCAACAGCGACAATGGATGGAAAGACATATACTGTTCCAACTGTTAAGATGTCAGATGCAGAAATAAAGAATTTAAGAGGATACATATTCTTCCAAACACATTATGAATATGATGAAAATGGACAAGTGGTAATGGAAGATGGAGAACCAGTAGATAGCATAGCATTAGACGAAACAATTCGTTGTGATGATGATGACTATAGAATGTCAAGAATAGCAAAAACATTTAGAAGAGGCTAGAAGATGGAATTATACGAAAAATTTGTAACAGAGCAAGTTAACGAAAAGGGGACATTGGAGAAAATAGATTTCCATTATCCCGATAATTACAACTTTGCATTTGATGTGGTAGATTGGTACGGAAAGAACGAACCAAAACGTCGTGCAATGATATGGGTATCCAATGATGATGAAGAGATTATTTTCACATTTGAGGATATTATGAAAGAATCTGCAAAGACTGCTCACTATTTAAGATCTCTCGGAATTAAGAAAGGAGATAGAGTCTTAGTTGTCTTACGTAGACACTTTGAGTGGTGGTTTGTCATGATGGCATTATGTAAGATTGGTGCTATTGCAATTCCAGCCACAGACCAATTAAAAGAGCATGACTTTGTTTGGAGATTTAATTCTGCAGGTGTTTCTGCAATTATTTGTACTGCAACAGGAAATGTTATAGGCGAAGCAGAATCGGCAGCAGACAAGTGTGGCGTTAATATTCGTATAATTACAAATGGAGAAAGGGAAGGATGGTCTTGCTTTACAAAAGAGTATGCAAAATTCCCAGATGTTTATACAAGAGAAGATAATCCAGAAGATTTAAAGGCAGATGAAATAATGCTTATGTACTTTACATCTGGTACAACAGCATATCCAAAAATTGCTGCGCATATGCACACTTATTCATTGGCACACTTTACAACAGGTCATTCATGGCATAATGTAGATCCTAATGGGTTACACTTTACAGTGGCAGAAACTGGTTGGGGAAAAGCTGCATGGGGCAAATTGTATGGGCAATGGCTTTGTGGTGCTTGTGTATTTGTATATGACTTCGCTAAATTCGACCAAGCAAAATTATTATCCAAGTTTGGAAAGTACAAGATAACAACATTCTGTGCTCCACCAACAATATACCGTTTCATGATTAAAGAAGATTTATCCAAGTACGATTTATCTTCCTTAAAATACATTACAACAGCTGGCGAGGCATTAAACCCAGAGGTTTTCAATAGAATGAAAGAAGCAACAGGACTTTCTATTATGGAAGGATTTGGACAAACAGAAACAACTTTAACAGTTGCTAACTTTAAAGGGATGGTTCCAAAACCAGGCTCAATGGGCAAACCAAATCCACAATATGACATCAAGCTTTTAGACAGTGATGGCAACATAATAACTTCAATTGGTGAAGAAGGTGAAGTTTGTATAGACATCTCCAAGAAGAGACCTTTAGGACTCTTTAAAGAGTATTATAGAGACGAAGTTCAAACCAAAGAAGCAATGCATGATGGATACTATCATACAGGAGACATGGTTTGGGTTGATGAAGATGGATACTACTGGTATGTAGGAAGAACAGATGACATCATCAAGTCTAGTGGATACAGAATTGGACCATTTGAAATTGAGAACGTTTTAATGGAACATCCAGCAGTTTTAGAGTGTGCTGTAACTGGTGTGCCAGATCCAGTTAGAGGACAAGTTGTTAAAGCCACAATAGTTTTAACAAAAGGCTATACAGAGAGTGAAGAATTGAAGAAAGACATCCAAGATTTTGTTAAGAGAGAGACCGCTCCATACAAGTATCCAAGAATCATAGATATAGTAGATGAGCTACCAAAAACCATCTCTGGAAAGATAAAAAGAACAGAATTAAGAAAGAAAAACTAAAAATTTTTAAAGCAATATTTTACAAAAGCAGGCGTTTAGAACGTCTGTTTTTTTATTTTTTAAACAATAGGATATGTGAGTGTAAAATAATTCATTGTTGACACCATTCCAATAATTATTTAGAATAATTATAACTATCTTTATTGCGTATGCGCTTACGTGTGTATATGCAAGTAAAAATGAGGTGCAAAATTATGAGAGAAAAATTATCAAAGAAAGAAACCTTGAGCAGAAAGTTCAATGCTATCAAGTGTTTACTTACATTAGGTTTCTTTATCGTATTGTTTGCTGGCATAGTTTTGTTTGGTATTTCAAACAATGATGTTTCACAAACAGCATTTGCAAAGGACAGTGATCCTAACGAATCAACAGCATCATCGCCTGTTACATTGTTACCAGACACAACACCAACATCATCAACAATTGGTTATCCTGGTTCATCATCTACAACTTCGTTCTCGACTGGAAATATAACTACTGCCAATGTAGATTTTAGTGGGCAATCAAGCTGGGCAATTGGATATGTTGCAAACGCATTAGGTAGTACTGATGTCCCAACAATTACAACCACAGCTGCTGCAGGTGTTTATTATATGCAATTCCCTGCAAACAACAATAGATACCAAAAGGGTTTTACAACAATCAACTTCTCTGTAAACAATATACCTATTTTGGCGAAATTGTATAAAAACAGCAACATCTCAAAAATAACCTGTACAGTAACATTTAACTTTACAAGTAAAGAGTGTGAAAAGAAAGGGTATAAGGTTGATGTTTATGATGCGGCAAAATGTGCAAATGATTTCACAAGTAGTTATGATGGTTGGACAACAACAACTTCTTCGTATAATGGCACATTTACAATGAAGGATGGCTCAACAAAAAAACCATATCTTATGATTGGAATGTATATGCAATGTAATAATACTGGATTTGCAAGTTACTATAGTATTACATCCGAAGTTAAGATTACAAATATAAAACTCTCATTTACCGCAACAAGAAACAATACATACGAAAATACAGCAACAACTTATATTGAAGATGGCGCAGCACCTCAAGTCACCTCAATAGATACAACAACAAATGACATTAAGACTACTCCATATAGAACAGCTGCTGGTGACACAACCAACACTTATGGATGGCCAATTTATTATAATGACACAACACCAACAGGAGCACAAGTCAACCGACTTCTCTCTAGGGCTTCAGACGTATGTTCAGTTGGTTCAAAGATAAAATTAAGCTCTTATACTAATACTTCCATTGCTACATGGAATGGAGATAAATTGTACAAGAGAGTAGCATTCAAGGTACAAGATTACTACGACTATGATGGCTCAGGCACGGCAAAGATTTCATCTTACCCAGCAGAAGCATCTGGTATTGGTAGTATTCAAGTAGGTGATATAAAGAGCGATAGTGACGGAGCAATATTCTCATATGCAAGTGCTACTGGCACGATGACTAATACTTCAGCAACAACCACATATAGTTCTTCAATTGCTAGACCAGTATATGTTTTATACAATGAAACACAATATGAGAAGGTTGGATATGCTTACATAATTAGAACCTCCTCAAATTATACAGGAAGACAAACTGCTACAATCATTATTTATTTTGCAAAAAATGCAAATATTACTGTTGAAATAAAGGACTTTGGAGATTCAACATCAAAACAAAAGATTGAAGTTAGAGGAATTGATACAACAGTTCCTAATGCTCCAAATGTTCCTGCAAATGTTATTGCAGCAGACAATAATATTGCAACATCAAAAAATTATCTTAATATGGAGTGGATTTATATTGATAAACCATCATTTGAATTGACAGATAACACAGATGTCGATGCAGTTGCTTCATATGATGAAGGTGTAAATCCAAATTCACCATATATTTATTATTACGATATGCAAAAGTTGAGTGGACGAGACCCTGGTTCCAACTTTACTTCATATACAAAGAAAACACTAGACCAGTTAAAAACATGGATACCATTCAACGTTGGATATATAGATTCATTTGTATTTGATTTCTCAAGAGGTTGCACTTCTAATGGTGTGTATCCAGGTGGTACCATCACATCCTCAAATGCACAAGCATTCCAAGGAAATGGCTATTATCATTTAATTATTTATGCAGTCGATTTAAGTGGTAACTATAGTACTACTACATCTGTTTGCGAATATTATTTCAAAGTTGACTATGAAGAAGCTGAATATACTATTACCATGAATTATGACTTTGAAGACATAACTAATACTATTACTGCTGCCAACAACGGCACATGGGCAACAAATCAATTAGAGTTAGTTATTCAACAATCAAAAGTTAGTTATTCTGGAAATACAATAGTATTTAGTGACTATGAAGATAAAGCACATACAATAATTGTCGGTTCTAAATCAACAACACTTGCAAAAAAAGATTTGGGCTGTCAAATTTATTCTATTGATGATGTTTTAATAGCAAATGTTCCTACTGCAGTACTGTCATTTGATAATACTAGTTGGTATGAAATTATAGAAAATCAAATTTATTTCAAGGCAAGTATTATTGGATTGAGTGAACCAACATATGAATATAAATTCTTGTTCTGTCCAACAATTCAAGGAATAAATACATATCTTAACTTTGATTATCAAACAACATTTGAAATAGCAAACGGAATTAGTTATGATGATGCAGAAGTTATTTATACAAATCCAGATTGGAAGAATTCATCTAATGAGTTAGGTGTATTAATTAAGATAGATAGAAATTTACCAATGAATCCAGACTTTGCAGACGTGGATTATACCTATTTTATTGATTCAGCAACATATATGCCAGATAGTGAAGAATCCTTAGATGTTCAATTAGGATTAAAGACAAGCACTGGAGAAAATACAACAAGATATTGGTATACCAATGGATACACAATAAATTCTCAAGTTGTATTCTCAGATGCAATGGCAGATGCTTTTAGAAATGAGGTTAGAGTATACATTGGATATAAGAATGTATCTTATGTGGGTGGTTCATTTGGAAACTTTGTTAGAGCAGAAGAATTAACAACAAGTATTAGCCAAGCAACAAGAACAAATCTTAATGCATATAGAGATGAAATGAATGTTGTATTTGGAGAAGGCAGATGGAGAGTTATAAGCGGTGGAAACTTCGGCGATGATCCATATGCGATTAATAACTATGACCTATTCCAAAGAGATGGTATTGGATTAAGACTCATTTATATCTGGGCAGTAGACCAAGCAGGTAATATGAGTGAAATCACAACAAAATATATTTTAGTAGACCCAACAACATATCATGTTAATTCTAAGTTCTTTACTGGGGATATAGAAAAATTTGGTGCAAATATTGGTACTATCTCAATTGTAAATGCAGATGAAAGAGTAATTTCTACATTCAAGAGAAATGAAACCATTTTATTAGTATCAGATTTAACAGATGGATATGTTCCATATAGATTAAATAAATATGTTGGTTCTGAAACAACTCCAATTGTATTGGGTGAAAATACAACTAGTGGAACATCTATGGTACTTAGAGATGGAATCATTATGACTTATTCCTCTGGCACTTATACATATTCAATTCCAACGGACATTGATTCAGTATTTAGTTATTACAATACAAACACAAGTGAGAACCCAGACAATGATGGAATCGTATTCGAAGTCATGTATAGAAAGGTTCTTTCTGTTGAATTAAATGTTCCTTATGGACGTTATTCAGGTGTTGATGATTTAGGTAATCCTTTAATTGGCTTACCATATATCATTAGTGATGCATCACCAGATGCAATAGGTGCATTATCGTTCACTTGGTATCTAGATGAGGATAAGATTAATCCTACAGGACCTTCAACTCGTGCTGCATCTTTAACAGAATATGGCACACCAGTTAACGCAAGTGAGGATCCATATTTCGTTGTTATCTCAACAAATAGTGATTACTACATCATAGAACAAGATATTGAATCTCCATTCACAATTAATCCAGCATCATTGGTTATTGAAGTTAAGGAAAATGCTCCTGTTCAATATAAGAAGATTGAATCAATGGACTGGAAAGATATATTCAATGTAACAGGGTTATGGGGAATAGATATTCAAAACTACAACGCAACCGGTTTGGACATCTTTGAGAGTTCATGGGAAATTGGTTTAAGAAATTCAAATGCACAAGATGTTACAATAGATAATAATCTTAATGTTGGTTTCTATACACCATATCTAATATCACCATTTGTTCTCAATAACTACAATATAACATTCATTACAGCACAAATTGAAGTAACAAAATATGAATTAACAGCTACTTTATATAATGCAACTAAGGTTTATGGAAATGATGATCCAATATTCAAGTTTGGAATTCTTAAAGAAGCATTTACTGATATTGGCATTACATATTCAGACGTATTTGTAGCAGATGCAGTGCATTGTGTAGAGAGTGGAGAATACTATATATTCACTCCAACAACACAATGGATTAAACGTCTTGAAGGTGAGAATGTTGGAACATATACATATACAACAAATATTAATGATTTTGCAGTTGCAGATAGTGGTAACTATACAGTATCTATTAATTTAACAGATGAACCTGTATTCACAATTACACAACGTACAATTACTGTAAATCCAGAAGTTGGACAAGAATCACTAGATGAAGTTGGAACAATAAGATA
>CAMVBZ010000048.1 GCA_947165815.1 uncultured Clostridia bacterium | reverse complement strand
CATCGCCATGCTATTTTTATATTCTCTTTTTATAATTTTAGTCTATAGAGATAAGTTCGTATTCTCTTGAACCAAATCCTAATTCACTTGCAGCTTCTATTGTATGTATTCCATGACGGCTATTAACTCTTTCCATAAAGTGATCTCTACCAACATCATTGCTCTTTTGGACTAAATCAACACAAGCTTGGTCTAGTGCAATTGGATCTAATGATGCTAGAATACCAATGTCTTTTAGGCAAGGATCTTCTGCAACTGCACAACAGTCACAGTCTACAGACATATTAACCATTAAGGATATATATGCTATTCTTCCTTCAAATTTCTTGTGTACTGAACTTGCTGCATCTGCCATTGCTTCTAAGAATGTATCTTGTGGTGGTAATTTTTGCCAAAGGAAATATTGATTAGTTGTTCTTCCTGCAGAGTGAATATATGCCTTCCCACGTGAAGATGCAAATCCAATAGATAATTGCTTTAATGCTCCACCAAATCCTCCCATAGGATGTCCCTTAAAGTGAGATAATACAAGAATGGAATCATATCTATCTAAGTGGTTTCCTACATAGTCTTTCTTAATTGCTTTACCATTTGGAATGTCTAAAACAATATCATCTCCATCTGCGTCCATAAGGTCTACATCAAAGAAGTCTGTCCAACCATGTTTTTTAAAAGTTTTTAAGTGCTTTTTAGTTGTATTTCTTTGACCAAAATAAGCTGTATTACATTCAATTATTGTGCCATTAACATACTCCACCATTGGCCTTAAAAAAGATGGCTTTAAAAAGTTTTGATTTCCTACCTCTCCAGAGTGTACTTTAACACCAACTTTGCCTTCAAGTTTAATGCCTAAAGCATTGTACATATCAATAATTCTTTCTGGTGTAATTTTGCTAGTAAAATATACTTTAGATTCCATATTTTAGTCCTCCATTTTTACTTAATTAAACTTTGTGCATTCTTATATAGAATTAACTCTTTGTTTGCAGAATCAAGGTTTAAACTATCTATTATGTTCATCTCAACTATAGGATTAGACCAAGGACAATCTGTTGCGAACAATATACGTTTTGGTCCAAATTCATCAAATATTCTTTCTATCATATCCCTCTTATGTGCAAGGGACATATATGCTGTATCTATATATATATTATCACATTTTAGCTCTTCTTGAAAGATGTCTTCTCCACTTTCAAATCCACCTAGGTGAGCAGAAACTATTTTTAGTTTTGGGAATGCTTTTGCTACAGTTGCAATATTCTTTGGAGATGCCAAATATGAACCAGGGAATGCAACATCATATCCTGCATGAAATATTAAAATAAGTCCTGCTTTTTGCATTTCTTCATACATTGGAAATAGTCTTTCATCTGCTGGATTAAACTTGGCATATTCTGGGTGCAATTTAACTCCCTTTAATCCTAAGTCTTCAAGTTCTTTTAGATCGTCCAAAACATTTTCTGAATATGGATATAAAGAACCAATTGGCTCTACTCTATCTGACCTAATACTTGCCAAATATGTATTTACATTGTGTACTTGTTTTCCGTTTGTGGCAACACCTAAAGCCCATATCTTGTCCACGCCCCACTCATCCATCTTTTGTAGTGTTTGAGAAATAGTACCATTTGTATTTGGTATTTGATGTGCTGCTTGTGCTAGAGTGGAAACCGCTCTTTCTGCTATCTTCTCTGGAAAAATATGTACGTGACTATCTATTATCATCTTGTTCCCCGTTTCCTGCATCGTCTATGTTGTCTGGGTTTGTAAGTCTATCTAATATTCTCTTACCAATATCTTCATCTGTTTCTTCAGATTCGTCATATATAGTAGCCTTATATAGTGGATCTTCTGAAAAGTCTGGCGTGTCATCTTCAGATACTTCCCCACCCAATTCCTCTATAGCTGCTCTAATTTCAATAAACTCACTATATGTTGGTTCATATTCTTTTAAAAATCCTTGAAGTGCCTCAAGTCCTCTGTCATCTCCATATTTTCCAATAAGATGAGCAAAGAGTGGGACATCATCCCCTCTATAAAGCCAACTAACTAGTGCAAAATAAACTTCATCATGTCCAGGATAATTGGATAAGATCTCTAAGAGCATTTTTGCTACGTCAGAAGTGCCATTGTTTCTGTATGCTTCTATCATTTCATCTACGATATCTTCACAGCCATCCATCAAATAATCATAGCAATCTAATTTGATGTCGTATGGAACATTTTCATCTTGTAACATAGAAAGATTTTCTAACATTTCTTCTCTTAAATCTGCCATATTATTCTAACTCTCCTGGGAACATTATTCTAAAATATTTTTCTGCCGTGTCTTTTGATGCATCTCTATATTTAAGTTGAATTCTTAATTCATCTGCTGCATTTGTTTCATCTACAACAGAATCGACTTTTGCCACCAACGCTGCAATTATAGCAGGCATACTTCTTGCTTTTCCTAAATAGTTGAGTTCATCCCTAACCCATTCTGGCTTTCCATTTTCACTCTCTTTATAGAAGAATCCTTCTAGTATGTCTACCAACACTTTAATTCTTTCTTTAGTCTTGTCTGTACTTCCCCAAACAATATCTCCAAATGCACAAATAGCAGCTCTTATAACAAGCATAGGAAGCGCAAAGAACTTGTCCTCATCTATTTTGAATGCAATGTCTATTACTCTTCCATTTATGTTAACACATTGGTTAATGCATCTCTTGTGTATAATCTTGTCTTCTAAAAATTTCATAGAAACTGGATATGCATAATTACCATATAATAGAGCAAAGTCCATTAGTTCTGTCTTTCTTTTGCTGTCCGTATCCATTTGGAATAACAATTGAGATAGTGATTCTCCAAAGTCTGCTGGTCCAAACATAATTAAAAACTTTATGTAATAAATCATATCTGGATTCTTGTCTAATTCCTCATCTAATCTCTCACCAGCATCTTCAATTGTTTTAAGGATATCTTTTTTAAGTGCAATTAAATCTTTGAAAGGAATGAAATTGGTTATTCCAATTCTGTCATAAGGAAGTTCTTCTCCTTTATCCATCTCTTCTTGGAAATAAAAACCTTTAAAATATGGACCATATTCATTCTTAACAATACCTAATTGTCTTCTTCCTTCTTCCTTTCTTCCAAGATTCCACAATGCTTTTCCATACATTGTTCTTATATCAGAAAATGGCATATCGTTTTCAAGTTTATCTTTAGAAAATTCAAGTACGATTTCGTGTTCCCTAAGTCTTAAAGCCATTCTTAAAATTTCGTATTTCCCCTTGAAATTATGGGCAACCTTTAAAAGAATCTTTCTAGCTTCATCAAACTTATCCATATTGTAATATGCTTGCATCATTGGAATATATATGTCTATCATCCCTGTTGTGGTTAAATAATGCTCACAAAGTTTAATGGTTCCTTCGTAATCTTCTTCAGCTAGATGAGCATATATCAATGCTAGGATAGCATTGTCTCTTACAAGTGCATTGTCTGGATTGATTTCCTCTAAAACATCCATTGCTTTTTGTAAATCATGTTGTTTAAAGAGTTTGTCTGCTTCTCTTAATTGCTCAATACCATGGGCAAACGAGTTCTTGGATGGAACAACATTAAGAGATGTAACAGGTGATATTACACCCTCTGAAAGCATTTGCTCTATTTCTTCCATTTCCTCATCATCTTCTTCGTCCTCGTCTTCAACTTCTTCGCCATCTTGGTTTGTAATGGAAACGTCTTCTCCCATGATTGCTGCATAATATTTTGCAGACTTAATATCTCCTCTCTTAAGACTTAAATTGCCTAGAGCAAGAGCTACATCAAATCTTTTAACTTCATCACACTTTGGACTTGTAAATGCTTTAATATATTCAATCTCGGCTACAATCATTTCGCCAATGTCTTCAAAACATTGACCTAATTTCAAATGTGCTTCAACATTTTCCGGATCAACCTCAATAGCCTTATGGTAATATACCATTTCTATCTCGTGGGACTTATTTTTGGGTGCTTTTCTCGCTAAATCTAGATATTGTCCCGCTGTAAGTTTTAAGGAAATATCATATCCCATTATTTTTTCTTTTTCTTCTTAGGATTTTGGTATTGAACTGGTTTCTTTTTCTTATTTCCACCTTGAGCAGCCTTTTGTGCTTGCTTGTTAGCTACCTGGATCTTTCTTTGCTCAAGTGCAACATAACCTTTACATTTATCCATAGAACGCTTTGATAATGCAATAAGCCAAAGTGCCCATAAAATAAATCCAATAACTGCACAAACTATGAATATGATGATTTGCCATACCATAGATGTGAACATTGCACATACTGGAGCTATTGCTATGATGGATGTGAATATAATTGAAACTGGTTGATTTAGTATAAATACTATTGCATTCTTTAATGTCTTTCCAAAGGATAGATTATAAACAACAAATTGAGGCATCATCACCATTGGAATTGGTAAGAGTGCAAAACCGAAAATAAATGTGAATACAACTGCGCAATATGCACCAGCACCTGCTGTTCCAAGGGCTTGTTGTTGTAATAGATAGAATATTGTGGTTGCCATTGATGCAACTATAAGAACACCACATGTTACACAAATAAAGAACTTCCACCAATATTTTGCAACACCCATAAAGAATGTCTTTACAACTTTCTTAAATACGTCTTGGAAATAAATACGCTTTGCACAATAGAAGAATCCTGCCATAAAGAAGGATGTAATAATTCCTGCTGCAGCTGCCATAAGCATTATAGGTTCATATACTTCCCATTGTTGTTTAGCAATAGCTAAAGATAGGTTGTCTCCAATTCCTGGATATCCAACACCAACTCCTGCCATGAAATTATATGGACCACTTAATACCCATTTTTCAAAGTAATTGAGACCTAAGGTAATTGTTAAAAGAACTAGGAGTGCGGAAACAATAAATATTGCAGCACATCTTAAGAGTAAAATATAGTCTCCTCTAATAACTTGGAATGCACGTCTAAAATAAGTATCTGAATACTCTTTCTTAACGATCTTTTCTTTTAATCCTGCTATAACAATCTTTGTTTCTTCTTCTGGTTCTGGTGTAACCTCTGCTGGAGTGAACAAACTCTTTGCAACAAACTTATGCTCCCTTTGTGGAACATTGCCTTGTGCTTGTTGTTGCTCACTTGCTTCTCTTAATTTATCTAAAATACCCATAGTGTCTCCATAAAGTAATTTTGTATATTTTACAATATGAAATCATTTTGTACAACTAAATATATATATTTATCATTGACAATTTGCTCCTTTAATGATATTTTTTTTACAATAACACGTAAAAAAGGTGTTTCCCTTTATTTAGAAAAGGGAACCTAAGGAGATATAAAAATGAAAAAGTACAACGTAGCAGTAGTCGGTGCAACAGGAATGGTTGGAAGAAAATTCCTCCAAGTTTTAGAAGAACGTAAACTCCCAGTAGAGAATTATTATTTATTCGCTTCAGCAAGAAGTGCTGGTAAACAATTAGATTTCATGGGCGCTAAATATACAGTCATCGAATTGACAGAAGAAAATGTAATGAACCTTAAAGGTAAAGTAGACTTTGCATTATTCTCTGCAGGTGGCGGCACATCTAAAGATTTTGCTCCTGTATTCGTAAAAGCAGGTGCAATCGTTGTAGATAACTCTTCTCAATGGCGTATGGATAAAGACGTTCCTTTGGTAGTTCCAGAAGTTAACCCAGAAGATATTAAATGGAATAGCGGAATTATCGCAAACCCAAACTGCTCAACAATTCAAGCAATGCTTCCTCTAAAGGCATTAGATGAAAAGTTCGGACTTGAAAGAGTTGTTTATTCTACATACCAAGCAGTATCTGGCGCTGGTCTTCAAGGTTATAATGACCTTAAAGATGGTATAGATCATAACGAACCACCAAAGAAGATACCAAGACCAATCGCATATAATGTAGTTCCACACATCGATGTATTCCTTCCAGATGGATATACAAAAGAAGAATGGAAAATGATACACGAAACAAGAAAAATTTTACATAGACCAGACTTAAGAGTTACAGCAACAACAGTTCGTGTTCCTGTATTCTATGGACATAGCGAATCTATTAACGTTGAGTTCAAGAAACCATGCACAATCGAAGAAGTTATGGATTGTTTAAAGAACTTCAATAAGAACCTTATCGTTGTAGATGATAGAGAAAAAGCATTATATCCAACAGCTTTAGATTCAGAAGATCATGACGAAGTATATGTTGGACGTATTAGATTAGACGACAGCGTTAAGAGTGGAATCAACTTCTGGTGCGTTGCAGATAACATCCGTAAAGGCGCAGCAACAAACGCAGTACAAATTGTAGAAGCTCTTATCAAAGATATGGAGGCATAAGATGATATTCAAAGGCGTTGCAACAGCTTTAATAACACCATTCAATAAAGACGGAGTAGATTATGCACGTCTAGACAAATTATTGGATGATCAAGTAAACAATGGAGTAGACTCAATACTTATTCTTGGCACAACTGGTGAACCAGCAACTATGTCTTTAGAAGAGAAAAAAGGTGTTATTTCCTTCACAGTTAAAAAATTAAAAGGAAAATTACCTATCATAGTTGGAACAGGATCTAACTCAACTGCTGCTGCAATTGAAATGTCCAAACTTGCTCAAGAAATGGGTGCAGATGCATTATTGATCGTTACCCCATATTACAACAAATGTACACAAGATGGACTTATTGCTCACTATACAGCTATAGCAGATGCAGTAGACCTTCCAATCATTTGTTATAACGTTCCAGGACGTACAGGTGTTAACATCCTTCCAGCAACTTTCGCAAAAATTGCAGAACACAAAAATATCGTTGCAATTAAGGAAGCAAGTGGCAATATGGAACAAATTGAAGAATGCCTCCGCTTATCAAAAGGAAAGGCAGTTGTATACTCTGGCGATGATGGAATTACTGTTCCTATTATGGCAATGGGAGGCGAAGGAATTATTTCTGTTGCTTCTAACGTTATTCCAGCATTCGTTTCTACAATGTGCGATAAATTCTTTGCAGGGGATATTAAAACTGCTGCAGAAATGCAATTAAAGATGTTGCCATTCGTTAAGTCTTTATTCTGTGAAGTTAACCCAATACCAGTTAAAAGAGCTGCCGAAGAATTGGGATTTTCAGATGGAACAATAAGACTTCCTTTAACACGTATGACAGACAAGAACGCAGAAACACTTCTCGCTCAATTAAAAGAACTTAGATAATATGATTAAAATAGCTTTATCTGGTGCGGCTGGAAGAATGTGCCGTACAATATATAAATCACTTATAGGCTCAAAGAACTTTGAGATAGTATATGGCATAGATACATTTATTCCAGATGATTTGCCATTCCCTGTATATGCAGACACAAAGAATATTAAGGAAAAAGCAGATGTTATTATAGATTTCTCTAGAGCAAATTCTTTAGATGAATTATTGGCATTTGCAGTATCTTCAAATACTAAAATTGTAATTGCAACAACAGGACATACAGAAGAACAAATTAAGAAAATTCAAGAAGCATCTAAAAGCATTGCAGTATTCAAAGCATCCAATATGTCTTTAGGTGTTAACCTTTTATCCAACCTTGCAAAAGAAGCTGCAAAATTCTTAGGCGAAGATTATGATGTTGAAATTATTGAAATGCACCATAATCAAAAATTAGATGCACCAAGTGGAACAGCCATGACTCTTGCACAAGATATTAATTCAGTAAGAGATAATCCATTAATTCCACAATTTGGAAGACACGAAACTGCCCATAAGAGAGAAAAGAACGAAATCGGCATTCATGCAGTAAGAGGTGGATCTATTGTTGGCAAACATGATGTTATGTTCATAGGCAAAGGCGAAACAGTTACTCTTTCCCATGAAAGTGCAAGTAAAGAAGTATTCTCCGAAGGAGCTCTTCGTGCAGCAATGTACTTAATGGATAAAGATAATGGCCTTTATGATATGCATTCAATTATTGGAAACTTCTATGCAGTTACATCTGTTACAGCAGATAAGAATATTTCCTTTGTTGAACTTCCATATGTCACAGCTAATGAGTTTTTAACATTGTTACAACATATTAAAGATGCAAACATATCTTTAGATATGATATCTCAAAATGTAAATCCAAATGGCACTTTAACAATAGGTTTCTCTCTTGAAGATAAGGATCTTCCAGAAGTTAGAAATATGATTCCAAATGGCACACAATACACTGCTATCTCTGGTTGCGTAAAACTCAACACAGAAGGTGCTGGAATGGAGCACAAGAGCGGTGTCGCTTTAGAAGTATTATCTATCCTTCACAAACTCGGAGCAACTGTATATGCTATCACAACCTCTGAAACTAAGATTTCTAGTTGTATAAACGCAGAAGTATTAAATGAGGCCGTTGTAGAACTTAAAAAGTATTACGGAATCTAATTATTAAATAATACAATATAAAAATAAGTGGAAGCATTTGCCTCCACTATTTTTTTACTCTTCTGTTTTTTCTTCTGTTGTCGTTTCTTCAACAACCACTTCTTCTTTTTCTTCCTCTACATTTGCCTGTTCTTGTTTAAGAATTATTGGAAGTGTTGCAATTTTAATTCCATGTTTGCCAAGTTGAATTGTCTTTCCTTTTACAGCAAGAACACCACTAACAAGAGGTACAGTGATAAAGACTATAGAAAGTATGAGCATGAATACATAAACTACCCAAAGGAATGCGCCATTACCGAACCAAGCAATAAATCCTTCCTCTATTCTATTTAATGCCATAATCTTTCCAACTGGTCCCATTGCTCCAGTTCCATGGTATACAAAGATTGCTATGAAGACATATACAAGTGGTACAGTTAATATTGTTGAAAATGTTGTTATACCAATTGTAAATCCATTCCTTAGTTTCTTATCTTCCCATTGGAGAGAAACGTTAGAGAAAAGCATAATACCTGTTGCCATTGTTAAAATAACAATGATGTATTTAGCAAGTAGATTATTAATGGCACAGAATGCTGGGAAGAAACCATCTTCTGGATTCTCTTGCATCGCATTAAGTAAGAATAAGATGCCTATAATAATTATTGCTACAGATAATGCTAATAATGAAATAACTATTTTGTTGTGTTTAGATAATGGCTTGCCCATGTTATTTCCCCTTTCATAATTTATTAACAAATAAAATTATATTATACAAAAATATATTTTTTCAATATGCAATAATGTATCTTTTTATTTTTCTTTATTTAGGGGAAAAAATTCTATATAATATACGTGGTTTGGAGTGATATCGAAGTGGTCATAACGAGCCGCACTCGAAATGCGGTGACGGGCAACCGTCCGAGGGTTCGAATCCCTCTCACTCCGCCATATAGCAATATGTACTATGATTATATAGACAATTGAACAAAGAAATTTATACTTTTACCAGGAAACAAAACTAAATGAAAGACATTAAATGGTGTATTGACTATCTAAAAGAAATAAATAACATTAAGCAGCTAGATTATTTAGACGATAGGTCTGCTTTTAGAGCACTTATGAATATAACTATGCCTTATGACTTATCTGAGGAATTTTATTTTAAGCAAGATAGTGTATTAAAAGAAATATTGTCTGAAAAGGAAATCGTTGATGTGTCTAACTTTAATAATGACATATCCCTATACAAAGGAGATATAACTCTTATTAATGCTGATGCGATTGTTAATGCTTGCAATTCACAATTGCTGGGGTGCTTTGTTCCTGGTCATCATTGTATCGATAATGCGATTCATTCTTTTGCAGGATTACAAGTAAGACGTGATTTGATGAAAGTTATGAGTAAACAAGGACATGATGAGCCAAACGGGATGTGTAAGGTTTCCCATGCATATAACCTACCTTCAAAATATATTTTTCATACTGTTGGACCAATTTATTCTGGAAGCAAACAAGATGATATAGATTTAAAAAACTGCTATCTCTCTTGCTTGAAAGAAGCAAATAAAATGAAATTGGAATCTATTGTTTTTTGCTCTTTATCAACAGGTTTATTCGGTTTTCCTATTGAAAAAGCATCTGAAATTGCAATAAGAACAGTTTGTGAGTTTTTAAAAAATGAAAATAAAAATATAAGAAAAGTGATATTTGATGTTTTTAGCGAGGATGATTATGATGTCTACGATAGAAAAATTAAAGAAATTAATTGATGAAGCTGAAGCAATTGTTATCGGCGCAGGAGCAGGACTATCAACTGCTGCGGGATTTGAATATGGCGGAGAATTTTTCAAAGAGAACTTCCCCGAAATGTATGTAATTGGCTATCGAGATATGTATAGTGCTGGATTCCATCATTTTGCATCAGAAGAATCTAAATGGGCATATTGGTCAAAACAAATATATTATTGCCGTTACCAAGGTGCAAAACAATTATATAAGGATTTATTT
>CAMVBZ010000047.1 GCA_947165815.1 uncultured Clostridia bacterium | reverse complement strand
GAATTGTAATGTATAACTTCGAGGTTGGTGCAGGAAAAGAAAACGTTATTTGGGAATAAAAAATGGTACATTGATGTAAAAAAAATGGTACATTCGAATATGAATGTGCTATTTTTTATTATCTTCATCATATTTTGCTAATGCTTTAAATACTTCAATATGTTCTGTAAGGATTCTTTTTGCGATAATTATTAAAGGATCATCTTCCAAAGATTTAGTAGATGTGTTTGGGTCATTATTATCTTCAATATGTATATTTGTATCATCCATACTCATAATATACTAAGATAAAATGTGAAAGACAAGAGTCAAAAACCGGACATTCGAGCAAAAAACCGGACATTCGAGCAAAAAAAACCGAACATTGAATGTGATATTGTTGACTACTATATTTTATATGATTAGAATATAAGTACTTTGGGGCGAGGTGTGATTCCTCACCGGCAGTATAGTCTGCGAGCACTTCGGTGTTGAAAAGGTGAAATTCCTTTACCGACAGTTACAGTCTGGATGGGAAAAGTGTTAATACTTTATACTTTTTCAAAAGCTCCAACAAAGGAGTTTTTATTTATGGCAAAATTACAAACATTAGACAAGAAAAAAGTCTTTAGACTTTCAGCATCTTGGGTTGCTAAAATGGCAATGCTTACAGCTATTTCATTCTTGCTGTATTATCTCGGACATTTTATTAAACTTCCATTTATGTTTCCATCCTTCTTTGATTTCCAAATCTCAGAACTTCCTGCATTACTTGCTGGATTCTCAATGGGACCAATATCTGGTTGCTTAGTAATAGTCTTTAAATGCTTATTGAAGTTCCCATTATCTAGCACAATGTACGTTGGGGAATTAACAGATATTCTTCTTGGCGTAGCATTCGTTCTTCCTGCATCTATAATTTATAAGATTTTTAAGACAAAGAAGAGTGCATTGTACGGAATGTTGGTTTCAACAGTATTTGCTACAGGTATGGCTTTAATAGTAAATAGATGGATCTCAGTTCCTTTCTATCTCAATTTGTATTTCGGAAATAATATGAACGGAATAGTTGGAATGCTTTCATCTTTATATAAAGGAATTACTGTAGATAACTTCTGGGCATGGTATTTGGGCGTTGCTGTTATCCCATTCAATTTATTGAGATATATCATTGTAACCTTAATTACTTTCTTATTTTATAAGAAACTATCTAAGATATTACATTGGGATGGAACTTCATTAAGAAAGAAGAAGGAAGAAACATTAGAAGATTTATTAGATGAGGACGGAGTTTATTATTCTGCATCTGAAGAAGATACATTTAAATTGGCTGAGGCGATTTCAAAGGGCTTAGAAGGCAACGAAAAGATAATTCTTGAAGGTGAACTCGGTGCAGGTAAAACAACGTTTACAAAAGGTTTAGCAAAGGCACTTGGTGTACAAGAAGAAATAACATCTCCAACATTTACTATAATGAATGAGTATGATTCTGGAAAATATCCTTTATATCATCTAGATATGTATCGTATTGAAAACGAAGAAGATATCTACGAATTAGGTATTGAAGATAGAATGGATAATGGTATCACCATTATAGAATGGAATAAGTACAATTCATTGACTGGTAAAATCATTGTTGTTAAAATAGATGTGCTAGACGAAACACATAGAAAGTTTACAATTAAGGAACAACAACAATAATGAATTATCTTGCAATAGATACCACAAATTCTACATTAACAGTTGTTCTCCGTAATGGGGAACAGCTTTTATATACTAGAAAAGAAATGGAGAAGGCTGAACATTCTACTTCTTTAATGCCAACTATAGATGAAATTATTAGCAAAGCTAATATGGATATAAAAGATATAGAAAATTTTGCTGTTAACGTTGGTCCAGGATCTTTTACTGGTATTAGAATTGGTGTTTCTTCCATGACAGCTATGTCTTATGCAAATAAGGCTAAGAGAATATCTTTTTCTACATTTGAAATCCTTGCACAAAATAGAGGCGAGGTTATGGTTTCTGTAGATGCTGGACATGGAAATACGTATCTTGCTAAGTGTAAAGACGGAGAAATCGTTGAAACAGACTTCATAGAGGCTGGGAAAGAATATGATTTTTCTAATGTTTTAAGCACTCCAGCAATTTCAGAAGTGGAAGCAATAGACCAAATTGTAATGAAAAAGTTTAATAAAAATGCATTTGTAGACGTTTTTGTCCCATTTTATATGAGAAAATCCCAAGCTGAGAGGAATTTAGAATGACATTTGTACCTCTTGCATATGAACATTTAGACCAAATGGTTGAAATAGAGAAGGAAGCTTTTGAACACGAGAATCCTTGGACTAAAAATATGTTCATACCAGAATTGTCTCATCCATATGCTCATTATATAGTTGGTGTAAGTGGAGATGAGGTTATATCATATGCAGGTTATCATACTGTTGTAGATGAAGCACATATAACAAATGTGGCTGTTAAAAAAGAGTATAGAGGAAAGGGATTTGGAAAATTAACTTTGTCTAGATTAATTTATGATGCACAAATTGTTGGTCTTAAACGTATGACATTAGAAGTTAGAGTAGATAATATTCCTGCTATAAAGCTTTATGAATCTTATGGATTTGTGTCTTTCGGAGTTAGAAAAAAATACTATGATGGCAAGTATGATGCTCTAATTATGTGGAAGGAATTACAAGAAGAAAACAAGTAAAATTCTTAGAAAAATTATCTAAAGTATTTTAAAAAAGCGCATTTTTTAGAATAAAATTAGGTTAAAATCACCCAAAATGCTTTAAAAAATAGACAAATCGATGGTCTGTGTTTAGTTTTTGAATTGCACGCATTACGCACATTTATACTTGATAAATAGCATAATATAGAGTAAAATATTTTGCGAAAATAACATATAGGAGAAATCTAGAATGGACGAAACTGTAGAAAATGTAGAAGTAGTTGAAAACGAAAAAGAAAAGATTCAAATGATCACACCATTAGTTGAAATGGATGGCGATGAGATGACCAGAATTTTATGGAAATGGGTAAAAGAAATTCTCATTGAACCATATGTTGATTTAAAAACAGAGTATTATGATCTCTCAATCCAAAACAGAGATGCAACTGATGACAAAGTTACAGAGCAAGCTGCAAATGCTTGTTTGAAGTATGGTGTTGGTGTAAAGTGTGCAACTATTACAGCAAATGCACAAAGAGTACAAGAATTCAAGCTCAAGAAGATGTGGCCAAGTCCAAATGCAACAATCCGTGCTATTATGGATGGTACAGTTTTCCGTGCTCCTTTACTTGTTGAAGGTATTACACCATTAGTTCCAACATGGATTCGTCCTATTTATGTAGCAAGACATGCATATGGAGATGTATATAAGGGAGTTGAAATGACAGTTGCTGGTGGAGAGGTTAAACTTACTTCCAACAGAGGAAATAAAGAAGTATTCGACTTCGGTGAAAAGACTGGTATTGTACAAGCAATTCACAACACAGATGAATCTATTACAAGCTTTGCTCGTAGTTGTTTCAACTACGCACTTGAAGAAAAGGTAGATTTATGGTTCTCAACAAAGGATACAATTTCCAAGATTTACGACCATAGATTTAAAGATATTTTCCAAAATCTTTATGATACAGAATATCATGAAAAATTTGAGGCCGCTGGTATCACATATTTCTATACACTTATTGATGATGCAGTTGCAAGAGTAATGAGAAGCAACGGTGGATTCATTTGGGCACTTAAGAACTATGATGGTGATGTAATGTCTGATATGGTAGCTACAGCATTTGGTTCACTTGCTATGATGACATCTATCTTGGTTTCACCAAGTGGTGCTTTTGAATATGAAGCTGCACATGGAACAGTAACAAGACACTTCAGAAAGTATGAAGCAGGTGAAGAAACATCTACAAACTCAGTTGCAACAATCTTTGCTTGGACAGGTGCATTAAAGAAGAGAGGCGAATTAGATAGCAATGAAGCTCTTGTAAATTTTGCAACGGCTGTTGAAAATGCAACAATTGAAACAATTGAAAATGGTACAATGACAAAAGACTTGGCATCTTTATTCCACAAAGAAGGAGTAGAGGTTAAGGTTGCAAATTCTAAAGAGTTTATCGAAGCAATCGCAGCAAATATCAAGTTATAAGATCTATAAAAAGTTAAAAAAATAATAGGGATACATTTTCGTGTCCCTATTTTTATATCTATAGATATAATTTTTTATTCTTTAGCTTCTATATAATTGCCAACTATTGTTACATTATCCTTTTCAGATATTGGAATATAAATTCTAATTTGTGCTTCATATTTGTTGTTTTTGAAGATGAACCAGAACATATTATCTAGTTTGTGTTGTCTTGGACTTTCTGTTTCTCTTAAATACAAAGTGCCACTTTGAACGTTTGTAAGAGTAACTTCATTGTTATAGAGTTCATAGCCTTCTAATGTTATGAATTTGTTTTCTTTATCATAAATGACAACAACATTTTTATCTTTTAGGTCAATATCTATCTTGTTTACATCGGCAGCAACATCATATTTGATATCATAGTGAAGTGCTGAATCATGATAGCCATTTTCTTTCATAAAACTTGAGGTTGCAACTTTCCAATTAGGTTTCTTTAATGATCCAAGACCAATGGAAGAGAATAACAAAACAGCACCTATTATAACTAGTGCAAAAGCTGCATTTGAGAAAGTAATATATTCTTTAACAACGGCCCATGTTGTAACTTTTTCAGTTTTAGTCTTTACTTCTTCTTTTTTGTCTTTTTTAATCTTATGATTAAAGAAATAACTAAATAGTGCAGATCCAAGTCCTAAAAATACTATGGAAGCACCAAATATAACTAGTGGTACTAATGGTTTAAATGCTATGGCACTAGCAATGCCATATATGAAGAAAAGGATGAATCCAATTGCAAATATTATTGCAAAAGAGAGTGCAAAATATGAAAGGATATCCTTTGTTTTTTGACTGGTTTTTTCGTCTAATGTTTTTCTCATGCCTTTATTTATACCAGAAATTTTTAAGATTGTTAAATACTTTTTCTTGTTTTCTAGGTTTGTAAATGTGGACATTTACATTCTCTTTATGCTATACTATTTCCATAAAAAATAAATTACACGTAATTTACGTACTAAAGGGGAAATTTATGGATTTATCAAAATTTAGAGCAAAAATCGTTTATTTAGAGAATGGCAAAAAGGTTACAACAGAAGGTAATGACTTTATCTCTGTAAGCAAAGTTGAATTCGAAAACGGATTATTAAAGGCTTGGGTCGATGCAAAGAAAGATGTTGAAATGGTTTCAGTATCTCTTCTTTATGATAAGACATTAAAAGATGACGAATTATTCTTCATTAATGGTTATCAAAGCTGGTCATATTCAAAAGAATATGCAAAGAATGAAGTCATGAAAGGTTTATCCTGGATCTGTGATAAATGGAGCTATGCAAGAAAGTTAACAGCTTGTTATGGAGATTATGATTTCACAACATATAGCAAAGAGTTATTCCATTCATTCACATACACTTATTTTAGAGATGGAGACAAATTCGATTTATATGGAACATTGAGTGACAGAAACGGATATACAATTTTCTATTTAGACAAAGTAAACAATATTTTTGAAATCCAAAAAGAATTAGAGGGTGTAACACTTAAGGGTGAATCCTTAATGTTTGAAATCTATAACGTTTGTGGTGATTATGATGAAGTATTTGATAAGTACTTTGAAATCTACCCAGCAAAGAAGACAAATAGAGTTAAACATTTAGCAGGTTATACCTCCTGGTATAATTACTTCCAAAATATAGATGAACAAACAATGTTCAGAGATTTAAAAGGAATGTATGAAAAGTGTGGAGATAAAGCACAAATATTCCAAATTGATGATGGTTATGAATCTATGGTTGGAGATTGGCTTGTAACAGATCCAGAAAAATTCCCAAATGGTATGAGACCATTAGTAGATGAAATACATAAAGATGGATATCTTGCAGGATTATGGTTAGCACCATTTGCTGCTCAATTCAAAGCAAAGGTTGTTGAAGAACATCCAGATTGGTTTATTTATAATAAAAATGGCAAGATGTTATACGCAGGTTTTGCATGGATGGGATTCTATGCATTAGATATCGAAAAACCAGAGGTAAGAGCTTATATAAAGAAGTGCTTTGACAATGTATTTGATAACTGGAACTTCGATATGGTTAAGTTAGACTTCTTGTATGCAGCATGTATTATTCCAAGAAATGGTAAATCACGTGGACAATTAATGTGCGAAGCTATGGACTTCTTAAGAGAATGTTGTAGAGATAAGATTATTCTTGGATGTGGAGCACCACTTGGACCATCTTGGGGTATTGTTGATGCATGTAGAATTAGTTGTGATGCTGAACTTCAATTTACAGATAAGTTCTATGTATCTATGACAAACAGAGAAATTCTTTCTACACAATCTTCAATTACAAACACAATTGCAAGAAGACACTTAAACGGAAGAATCTTTGCAAACGATCCAGACGTATTCTTCTTGAGATATGATGGTTACAAACCAGTTAAATATACAATGGAACAAAGAAAACTTCACTCTAAAGTGAATAGAATGTTCGGAGACATCTTATTCGTATCTGATGATATAAGTGCATATGATAAAGAACAATTAGAAATTCTTCAAAAAGCATATAAGCCATTTGAAGGAAAGATTAAGAAAATCACATATAAACAAGCAACAAAGACTTATGTCGTTGAATATGTAGAGGATGGTAACGACAAGAAACTCGTATTCTCAATGTCATCAGGAGAATTCACAGACTTTAACAATGGTTCTAAAGCATAATATAGAGCACGTACGAGAGATTGTAAAAACATACAATCGAGATATAACCTTAATTGCAGCATCTAAGACGCAAACAAGCGAAACTATAGATGAATTTGTAAAAGTTGCTCCAGATTTTATTCTCGGAGAGAATAGAGTTCAAGAATTAGTGTCCAAATATAATCCAAATTATGTATGGCACATGATAGGACAACTTCAGGCAAATAAGGTTAAATATATCATAGACAAAGTTCAACTCATACACTCGTTAGACAGGGTTGCTCTTGCAGATGAAATAGAGAAGCAAGCAACGAAACATAACAAAGTTATGGACTGTTTAATTGAGATAAATATGGGCGCAGAAATAACAAAAGGTGGCGTATCTCCAAGTGAAGTCAATGCCTTTATAGAATCTATGAGAAACTATTCTCATATAAACGTAAAAGGTGTTATGGCAGTTCTTCCAAATATGGAGGATAAAGTTGCACTAGGAGATATGTACAAAGACCTTTACAAAATCTACGAAGAAGCAAAAAAATTAGATGGTGGAAACGTAGATATAAAATATCTATCTGCAGGCATGACAAATGACTACGAGATAGCATTAGACAACGGATCAAATATGATAAGACTAGGAAGAGTCTTATTTGGAGAAAGAATATATAACGCAAATCAGGTGTAATTATGGATAGAAACAGCTACGATCAAAGACTTGGGTATACGAATCCAAATTATGGAAACCCAAACCAACAACAAAATATGCAAGGAGGATACCAACAACCTCAACAACCAGGTTATGTTGCACAGCAACAAGGGTATCCTAATAACTATGAGATAGATCCAAACTATCAACAAAACATTCAAAACAAGAAATATCGTTCTGAGGCAAGTGTTCGTAGCCGCTTTCCTAGATGGTTTAATAATTCAAATAACCAAGAAGCACCTAAAAAACAACAACAAAACAATGTAGTTATTTATTCTCCATCCACATATGAAGATGTACAAGCTTTAATAGACCACCTTAAAAAAGGTGAGCAGGTTATTGTAGACTTTTCAACAGTTAACCAAACTGCAGTATATCGTATATTAGACTTTATGAGTGGGGCTATATATGCACTCAATGGTTCAATTCAACAGATTACACGTAATATTTTCTTATTTGCTCCACAAGGCGTTACAATCTCTGTCCCTATTCAATTTAAGAGGCAATAATGGAATTAGATAAGAGAAGGAAAGGTTTAATAATACGTAGTGTAATAGAACTTGTTCTATTAGGTGGACTTATTGCGTTGGATTTATGCATTAAAGATTATTTATACCATTATTTGGATGATGGATTTACTTCAAAGGATTTAATAAAAGGATTTATCTCTTTAATCTATGTAGAAAACACAGGCGCTGGATTTGGTTCTTTTGAAGGAAAAACACTTTTATTATCTATAATAACTCTTATTTTAATGGTTGCAATTACTGTATTCTTAGCAGGTTCTTTGGTTACAGAGTTCTTAGGAAAGAAGAGTAAGAAAGGGTCTGCATTAAAGATAGATACAACATCTCGTATAGCAATTGTTCTAATCCTTGCTGGTGGTATAGCTAATTTGGTAGATAGATTCATGGTTATCTCTGGCAAGTATTATTTTAAAGGCGTAAGAGATTTCTTTAATTTTGAGTTTATGGAATTCCCAGTTTGGAATCTTGCAGATGCATACGTTGTTATTGGTGTAGCTTTGCTAATTGTCTATTTAATCGTTCTTATGATAAAAGATGCACAAATGGTTAGATCTACACAAAAGGCAAACCTAGCACAAGAAGAAGAGCGTAAAAAGGCAGAGCAAATTAAGATAGAGGAAGCAAAACCTGAAGAAGATATAGAAATACAAGAAGTACAAGTAACAGAAGCAGCTCCTATTGAAGAAACTGTAGAATCTGAGGATAAAGAATGAACCACGTTGTAAATGAAGATGGACTTCGTTTGGATGTATTTCTTGCAAAGCAAGAAAATATTACAAGAAGTAATGTAAATACAATATTAGAAAAAGATGGTGCCAAGGTAAATGGTACTATTATTTTTAAGAGTGGTTATAAGCTTAAAAAGGGAGATATTGTTGAATTTACCATCCCAGAGCCTACACAATTAGATTTAACACCAGCTAACATTCCTTTAGATATAATTTATCAAGACGAAGATTTGATTATTGTAAACAAACCACAAGGAATGGTTGTACATCCAGCAACTTCTTATAAGAAAAATGACACATTAGTTAATGCACTTTTGTATAACATAGATAATCTTAGTGGAATTAATGGCGTTATAAGACCTGGAATAGTGCATAGATTAGATAAAGATACCTCAGGATTGCTTGTAGTAGCCAAAAATGATGAAGCACACAAGTCATTGGCTGCACAAATAGAGAAAAAAGATGCCCAAAGAATATATATCGGCCTATGCGATGGTAATTTTAAAGACGATGATGGAATTATAAATGCAAATATTGCAAGGTCTAAGACAGATAGAAAAAAGATGGCAATAGATCCAAAGGGAAGAGTTGCTATTACTCATTATCATGTTTTAGAAAGATTTGGAAATTATACTTTGGTTCGTTTTGACTTAAAGACGGGAAGAACACATCAAATTAGAGTTCACGCAAAATCTATACATCACCCAATCGTTGGAGATGCAGTCTATGGTGGTAGCCAAACACTATATAAAAATGGACAATTATTGCATGCTTATGAACTAAAATTAACTCATCCACGTACTGGAGAGCAATTAGACTTTAAGGCTGAAATTCCTGCATATTTTAATGAAATTTTAGAAAAATTAAGGAAAACTACTTTAAAATAATCAGTTTTTTTGAGAACTTTTACCATTTAGGCGCAATTCTTCATGTGAATTTGGTGTAACATAGAGAGTGTTATAATTGACATAAGTTACAAGTCCTGGAAGAGCTCCATTAATACGTTTAACATTCTTTCTGATGGTATAGTCTACAGCAATTTTTCCTGTTTTTGTGGAAGCTGTAATCTCACTTGCAATCTTTAAAACAGACTCTGGAACTTCTTTTCCGTTTGTTATTATTATGGTATGTCTGCCATGTTCATTCTTAAGGTGCATCCAAATATCGTTAGGGGAAGCAATCTTAAAGGTGAGTTCATCATTTTGTATATTATTGTTTCCAACATATACTTGGAATCCTTCTACATCATAGCAAGCAATTGGATCTGGCCTTGGATTTCTAACTTTTTTCTTTCCATCTGTCTTTGGAGCATATAATGCACCAATATTTATAAGTTCTTGTTCTATAGAGGATGGGTTAGTAGTAGAGGTTACTTCGCCAAGTTCTTGTTCTATAGATTTTACATAATCCAGAATTGCTCTGTCATCTTCTATCTTTTTAGATAGAAAGTCTCTTGTTCTTTTGAGTTTATTGTATTTAGAGTAATATACTTTTGCATTATTAGAAGGGGTTAGTGTTGGATCTAGAGGAATAGTAACCGTTTCTCCAGTAGTATAATCCGTACACTTTAGTGTAGAATCTCCTTTTTTAACAAGATAAATATTGTTAATTATCATATCTCCGTAGTATCTTTGTATGTTCATATCTTCAGTTGCTTGAAGTTTTTGAGCATCATCAATAATAC
>CAMVBZ010000046.1 GCA_947165815.1 uncultured Clostridia bacterium | reverse complement strand
ATCAAGATAATCATTTTGAAAACAACAACATTGTATATACAGTTGAGCAAATAAAAGAAATTGTTCAGCCAATTTTACATAAATACAATATTTATGAAGTTTATTTATTTGGTTCATATGCTAGGGGAGAAGCAAAACCAACAAGTGATATAGATATATACTGTGAGAAGGGGGATATAAAAACATTAGTAGATTGCTCAAGGCTTATAAATGAATTGTCTGAAGCATTAAATAAAGAAGTTGATGTCATTTTCAATACGGCATCAATTGAACCACATTTTAAAGATAATATTATGAAAGACTTAATTAAACTTTGTTAGGATTTTTCTGTTTCTTTTTAAACTTAAACTTCCTAAGATTTGGAGTTCTTTCAAAGTGAATTTCATGTCCTTTAGTTCTATCTATAACTACTAGCAATGCTGGTAGTACAAAGATAACTAGGACTGCGGATATTAGAGAACCACGTGCAATAAGTGTGCATAACTGTTGAACTATGGTGTTTGAGGTTACCATTGCCACGCTAGCGCACGCTGCGCCCATAATCAATGCAGATGTCGTAATTGCCATTGAAGACTGTGTGGTGGCCATATAGGACGCTTGACGTGGTTCAAATCTCTTTCTGAACTCTTTGTATTTTGTAGAAATAAGAATAGCATAGTCTACAGTAGCTCCTAATTGTACTGCTCCAATGAAGATGTAACACATAAAGTTAATTGTTCCGCCGTAGAAGATCCATTGTGTTAAGAGGTTCAACCAAATACCACATTCAATAAGTGCAACAAGAACAGTGGAGAATTTGAGAGAGCGGAGAGTGAATAGTAATATTACAAATATAACTATTACGGAAATGATAGAAACCCACATATTATCTGTTGGAGTAATTTGTGCAAAGTCATAAGCACCTTGCGTAAATCCAGTCATATATGTTTGTCCATAATTTCCAAACAAGTCATTCATCGTTGCTCTAATTTCGTCCAAAATAGCAAATGCTTCTTTGGATTCAACATCATACTTGGTATTTATACCAACTGTATAGATAGTGTATCCATTAGATAGATAACTGTTTATCATTCCAGCATATTCTTCAGGTATCATATCTTGGTTTTCTACAATTAAAGGAACTAGTTCATCCACGTGCATTGCTGTGTGGATTCCAACTAAATTATATAAATCATATTCTTTGTCTTTATCTAGCATTGCAAATAAACCTAAAGAGAATGATGTATCATCTCTTTCTTGCAATGAATCTAATTTTTCAAGGAGTTTATATTGCTCATCAATATAATATGTGTAAACTTCATTTCCTTCGGTATCTGTTTCTTTTTTGTATAGTGGAACGGCAATCATTACTTGTTGTCCCATATCATTAGACATTTTTTGTACTGTTTTAAATTCTTCTGCAACTTCTTTTTCTTTGGTGAAGTGAACATAAGTGTATTTTAAAGACCATGGCATAGAGTCTACATTAACTAGTAATGAAACAACAAATACAGGTATGAATAATAGAGCAATTATCCATCTGTGTTTAATAGAACCTTTTACAGGACTCTTGAAATGATAATCCAAACATTTATGTGTTGTCTTAACACGAGCCTTTTCTAGCATTAACATTAAGCATGGTTGGAGAAGAATAACTGTTAGGAATGAAAGAATAATACCTTTTGAAACAGTTAAACCTAAATCTGGGCCCACACCAAATTTCATAACCATTAAAGCAAGAAGACCACCAACTGTTGTTAAAGCAGAGGATAGTATTGCTTTTGTGGATGTTGGAATAGCACGAGAAAGTGCAACCTTTGGATCCGGAGTCTTTTGAAGTTCTAGTCTGTACTGGTGCAGCAAGAATATTGCATAGTCCATAGTAAGACCTAGTTGTAATATTGCAGAACAAGCAAAGGTTACTATTGAAGTACTCTTAAACAATGCATTTGAACCTAGGTTCAATAGTATTGAAATAAGAATAGTTAAGAGTAGTACAAAAGGCTCTGTAACTGAGTTTGTTGTAAGAATTAAAATAACAATTACAAATGCTACAGCAATTAAAGCGTATTTCCAGAACTCGTTAATGGTATTTTCAAATAGGTCTGCAGCTTGTCCTGTCATACCAGAAGAGAAGTAATTACCTTTACCGAAGTCTCTATTTAAAATATCTGCAATACCATTATAACTAGCAAGTGCTTCTTTAGAAGATGGACCATGATCTAGTGTTACTAGAATTAAATGGTTAGTCCCATCTGTAAATAGAGAGTGCATCTTTTGATATTGTTCATCTGTTTCTTCCATTAAACCGAAGTCTACAATGGAGTCTACATCTTCCTCCCAAATAAGCATTGAAACGCCAGTAACTTTACGCATTTCTGCTACGGAATTTCTTAGTTTTTCTATCTCCGAAGTTCTAATACCAATTTCAACGTCTCCATATATTCCAAAGTTCTTGGATAAGAAATTATATCCTTGTGTTGTTGAATAATCTGCAGGGAGGTATGATGAGATATCATAATTGACACTCTTTATCATTTTTGGCAAGAGTACACATGCCAATACAAAAAGGACCACAAATACAATAAGGATTATGTATCTATATTTTACAACCTGTTCTCCAAATTTCATTTGTGATCCCTCTTTAAATACTAGTATTTAATTATTTTGCTTTCTTTTTCTTGAGAAGCATAAGAACTACAACACATGCAACAGCACCAACAACTACTACTGGCACTACAATACATACAGCAAGGAGTGCAGAATAGTTCTTAACTTCAAGTGTTATGCTATCTATTGCGATTTCTTCGCCTGTCTTTGTGTTAACTGCCTTAACTTCTACATTTGCTTTAGCACCTTTAACTTTTACATCTGAAAGAGATGAATATTCTTGTCCATTTGCAACATAAACAACTTTATATCCAAGTGGTACGTTAACCTTGTATTCTTCAGTTGTCTTGTGTGATGTAAATCCAGCATAGAATGTCTTTCCTAATGATCCATTTTCACTTAATGCAGAGTTCTTAATTTCTTCTTCAAGTTGGTTTTCTATTGCAATTATTTCATAGCCACCAGTTGTATCACCTACAAATGTGTATCCGTTAACAGTTACAGAATCTCCAGAAACTGTTATATATGCAAATGTTTGTGTATCTAATGTGTGGAAGATAGAATCACTTGCATTGAGAAGTGGAGTTGTATCTTCGCTTTCTTTATATTCATAGAACTTTGTTCCCATTGTTCCAAGAGTAATATAACGAACACCTTTGCCAGTTGTTACTTTTCCATCTTTGTCTAACTTGTTTGTAATAGAGTATGTGTGATCATGACCACTAAATACTACATCAACATTGTTATTTGCAAAGAGAGGAACGAGTTGTTCTTTCATCTTTAAGATTTCTGGATCCTTTGTATGAGAACCACAAGAGAACATAGACTTGTGCATCAAGACGAATATGTGCTTAATTGATGTATTTTGGTTTGCAGCTTGAAGTTCAGATGTGAGCCATTCAAGTTGTTTTTCTCCAAGACCATTAGCACCTGTTGCATCATTTGTATCTAATACAAAGAAGATAGAATTGCCATACTTAAATGAATAATACAATCCTGTTGCTCCAGTTTGTGGATATAGTGTTGAGTCTGGAAGAGTGTAATCAAAGAATCTATTCATCATATAGCTTTCATTCTCATGGTTTCCAGATGTAACGAATGTTGCTGTATTAGAGAAGAAGTCTGATGTGAGGTCAAATGCATATTGCATTTGTACGAAGTTCTTTGAATTATCTCCAAGATCACCAGCATTAAGTACGAATGAATATTTGTTCTCAAATAAATGATCAGAAATAGCTTGAAGTTTCTTATTTGTTTCTTCATACATATAAGGTGTCATACCTTGAATATCTGCTATTGCCAAGAATGAGAATTCTGTATCACTAGAATTTGGTGTAGTGAATGTAAGCATATTTCCATATGGTCTGTATTGGAATGAAATCAAGCTATCTGGACCAGCTTTTGGTTGATATGTACCAGAAATATTGTATTTATATGTGGTTCCAGCTTGTAATCCTGTAATAGTTACAGTGTGTTTATTCCAGTATTGAGCACCATTTGTTTCATAATACATTTCTCTATCTAAATAGGTAATAGGAACTTCTGTGTCGCCAACTTCTTTAAATACAGGTGTATGTGTTATACATACAAGACCTAAGTCTATTAATGGATAATAGATAGGTGTTGCAACTGTAGAAATGCTTACCTTTGTTCCTGCCTTTGTCATAGCCAATAAATTATCTGCATTTGGAGCCATTTGACTTGGGTTAAAGAAATTTTCATTTTCGGTTACTTTTTCAATCAAATCTCCATTCAAATCATATAGTTCAAAGGAAGTGAAGATTTCTTCATTTGTATAGTATGTAATTGTGTATGTTGTATCATTTTCAAAGTGTCCATTAATAACAGATGGATACATTCCGTTTACTTGAGATGGAATAGCAGCATCTGGAATTGTAGAAATGTATGAATACTTGCCCTCATTAAGATTTAAATTTGTTACGAGCATCTTTGGAACACTTGAATCTGTTGGATCGCCATAGTCTGGCATATCATCAGTTGCAAATCCTTTTAAGATAGCATCTGCAATACCACCAATACCTACATAGAAACTATCTACAAGATATGAATCTAAGAATGTGTCTACAATAGAGTAGAGGTCTGTTCCAGCAAGTGAGAATCCAAGAGTTTCATCTAATAGAGATAAAATTGTTGGAAGTAATCCATTAATAATACCAATTGGTCCGAACTTTTCAACATTGATTTCAATTTCAATGCTTTCATCGTCTCCAATAACGATATCTTGTACTAATGCAAGTAAGTCATTAAGTTGAGATTTTTCTTCTTCTGAAAGGTCATTGCCATTTTCATCTTTTGTAAGATTATATGTGTGGTTTAGAACTTGTTTAAGTAAACCATTATCATCTATGTAGAGAGGTTTTAGTAATGACATTACTAAGAATTCTACGAATGAACCATCTAAACATTTATTGCTAAATTCTTGAACTGCAGCAACAAATCTTGCACGATATACTGGATCTGTTGGGCTGTTTACTACATATTCTGGTGAAGATGTAGAGAAAGCGTAGTCTTCTCCAGTTCCATAATATGTTGCGGTTGTAATTTCAAGACCGGCAGCATGTGCTTGTGCAATAAACCCAGCGATTTGTTTGAGTGACATTTTGCCAAGTGTTTCGCTACCAAATTCAACTGAAACTACCTTATCTACAACTGCATATAGATATTGTACAAGGTTATCGTACTTGTTATTACCATATGTGTAGTCTAAGTCATATCTGATTTGGTGTATTAAAGACATGGCAACTTTTCCAAGTAGTTCTGTATATGGACCAATAATGGTATTTCCTGCAAGAGGACCATCTGGAGCAAATAAGTTTCTAACAGAACCAAGTAAGTCATCTATCATTTTGTCTGAAATGAAGTGGCCAACAACTCTGTCTATTAATTGTAGGTAAATAATCTTGTTGGAGTAGTCGTTATAGTTAATTGCCTTTTCGTCATCATCTATAACACCATTTCCATTAACGTCATAAGCGAATGTGTCAAGGATATCATTCTTAAGAATGAACTTTTCTGCAAAGCCATCTTTATTAGATACATTTGTCTTATATCTTTCAATAGAGATGTAGTGCTTTGGTCCGTAGTAACTAATCATAGAACCTGTTTCGAGATCATAGAATGTTTCGCCTTCTGCATTTGTGTAGTAAGCTACGTCATTAGCATGCATATGACCAGTGAATGCATAACGAACACCCATATGAAGCAATCTCTTAACAAGATATTCATAGTAATAAAGAGTGAAGTCTTTAAGAATTTCACCTTCTTTATCCCAGTGTTCAAGTAAGTTTTGGTGAACTGTTACCATAGCTGTGAATTCATCACCTGTATCGGCAGCATCTGGCAAACTATTCATAACAGATTCCATCCAATCTACGCAGTCTATAGAAACCTTACCACCTGTTTCGTGGTCAAGACCTGTATCCACATAAACTTCGCCACCACCAGCAACTATATCTTGTGCTTGTGCAAGAGTTAATTCTGTGAAGCCTTTGCCATATTCAAACTTGTAATATGTATTTCCAGAAACTGGAGTTGGATTTGCAGCAATATAAGGAGCATAAGCTTTCTTTTTTGCAGCAGAACGGAAAGAAGCATCTATTCCGAATAGAATATAACTGTAATTTGTTGTATCTGTTAGATAGAATGAGAGGACATTAAGTTTTAAATCTTCATCATCTGCTTCTAACTTAGAATATCTGGTTCTTCTTTCTTCTGCAGTCATTGTTCCATTGTTTAAACTAATATACTCAAGGTCTTCATTATAGTAATGAAGGTTATAAATGCTTGAATTTGCAGATTGAACATATTGGCCATAGAATGGGGTTGTACTATATTGAATAGAGTTTTTCTCGTAAACTTTATTTCCTGCAGTTACAAATCCAGCCGTAAGTGCTCTTTGTTTAGGTGTATCTGTTGTTGCACCATAGTTGGTAGACCAATAACTTTCTGGCAAAACTGTGGATAATTGTTCAATTGTGTTATTTGGATATCCAAGACCACTGAATATTAAAGCAAATTCAGAACTTTGAAGGGCAGTGCTCTTATAGGAACTACCATTATCTTTTGTATAGTATGCGCCACTTCCATTGAATAAGTCATGGTTTCCTGGTATACAAAGAATTTGGAAGTTTTCGTATCCTGGTATAGTTCTAATATCGTTTTGGATTAAACGAAGTCTGTTAGCAAGATCTGCAAGAGCATCTTTTTCACCATTTTTGGAAAGGTCTCCAGATGCAATGAAGATTTTTGGAAGTGTGCCATCTAGAGCTGCTTGGAACATTTCTTCGCAAGTTGCATCGAAAACAGCAGCAGATTCTTCTACAAGCTTTGTATCACCAGTTATAGAAAAATAGAATTCACTGTCATAATATTTTGCAGTGTCTGTACCATAGTCTGCTGGTGTATAGCCTCGTTGGTATGGGAAGTAGTGAAGATCACTAAAATGTCCAACTGTTACAGTAGATAATTTTGTCTCTGTATCATCTGCGTATGCAACGCCGTTAGACATTATTATTCCGAAACTAACGCAAAAAGCTAAAAGCAAAGCAATAATCAAAATAAAAGTGACACTTTTAAAGCTAAGTTTCATAATTTTATCCCCTTATAAATATATTTATACAAAAATATTATATTTTTATTTTTATCAATATTCAATGTACAATTTTAAAAATATGTTTAATAAACATAAATCTTGTAAAAAAAATAAAAAAAGAGTAAAATTGTTTAGAGGTATAAATTATGAGTATGAACAAGGACTTAAAAACCATTGAATCTAGGTATAATTACAAAGATTCTACAGATTTCATTTCCAACAAGAAAAAAGCAGCAAAAAGGGCAGAAAGACAAGACGATATTATAATCCCAGGGACAGAATTTGCACCTAATTCTGATTATGTCTATGAGTGGAGAAAATCTGCTTTAGGTATTTTAATATGTGTATTCGCAGTTTTGTCTTTAGTATTTGCACCACTAGCAATTAAAGCTGCAAATATGCAGCATGGTTTTATTGCTTCAAACCAAAAACCTGGTGCCACATATGATCCAGATACACAGGGATTTGACTATTCTAGTGCAGTAAGAAAGATTATGTTAGACCCAAGCACAGTTACAGCAGAGGATGATATTAAAGAACTTGCATACAATTTATACCAAATTGGTAATATGGGAATGATGTTAGCACCACATAGTGCATATTTCTCTGAAGGTTATTCAGATGCAAATACAATGGGTACAGTCCTTCCATTATTATTCCAATTAACAGATATTAGAAATAACGTAACTGGTGAAGCTTATAGATTGAAATATCAATCTTTAAGAGAAATTCCAAGTGATGAAGATGCAAGTTTCGTTATTGGATTATTCGCTGGCGTTGGTGGTGTTGTTAATGCTGAAAGAAGATATTATAAAGCAGGGTATAACACCGAACCATTAATTAACTTTGAAAAGACCGTAGCTGAAACACTTGAGGCAGAATACAACTGGGATAAAAAGATTAATAATTCAGAATTGGCAGAAAGACAAGATAGAATGGAAAATCCAATTCCATATACTTCAGCTGCAGTATTAAATGGAGATGCATCATTACTTGGAAAAAAGTTTGGTGTATTTGAAATGGAATATAAGCGTCTCCAAGACTTCGCTCCACTTGCAAATATTAAAGTTGGCGGTTTAAATTATAGTGATATCTTTGGAGATGTAGGAAACACATTAATTCCAGTATATAAAGATTGCGTAGACTTTAGAGAAGAGGGTGCAATTATTCCAGGATTCAGTATGGGAAGAGAAATCTCATATGAAAAGACAGATCAACACGTATTTTTTAGCAAAGATTCTTCTATGGCACATTATAATAACATAAAGAGTGCAGAAGTTAAGTATACAGAAGAAAGTGAAGCCGGTGCTAATGATGGTTTCTACACAGTAAAAATTGAATTGGATTGTAGTGTAAATCCTACAACAGACAACAATTATACATCAGCAGATACATGCTGGGCACTTAGAGATTCACAATCTGCAGGAACAAATAAAGCAAACTTCTCAAAGATTGAAATCACATTTGAACTTTGGGATAACGGATACTTTAGGACATGGGATATGATTGAAGACTGGTATGTCGAGCATGCATATCGTGGCACAATGCACATTGGTGAAATGGGTGCAGAGCAAGAGTATCATGAAATCTTTACATACCTTGATTTAGACTGTGAATTAACAGGAAATGAGGACAGAGATTTCTGGACAAAATAATAAAACACCCAATTAGAATATTGAAAACCAATAAATAGCTCTTACAAAATGTAGGAGCTATTGTTTTTTATGAAGAAGGGTGGTAAAATATAATTAATCCTGCGATGTACGTGATGGTGTATGTAATTGGAACCTCACTTATATTTTAGGAATTGGACGTTCGTATGTTTAATGTCATGCCTCCTTAGCAGTGGAAGACAGCGATCTACGACTTCATTTATCCACCCTGTTGTTATGCAGGTTATAGACTGCATCACACGGCATAGGCGGGACTTCCATTAAGATTATCCTAGAATATTCTAGGGTTTTCTTTTATAAATAGTTGCAAAAAGAAAAATTATTGTGTAATATAGCAATACTTTATTTGCCCGCATGGTCAAGAGGTTAAGACGCTACCCTCTCACGGTGGAATCTAGGGTTCGATTCCCTATGCGGGTACCATGACAGACATTTTGTATTATTACAAGGTGTCTTTTTTATTTTTTATGTACTTAAAATAGTACATGGCTCCAAAATAGGCTTTTTTATTATTGAATATTGATATTTTATGGAATTATAATACGTATATATTTGTAGAATATATTAGAGGTGCAAATTATGATTAGAAATGAATTAAGAGAGAAAGATAATGATATTAAAACTATTTTAGACAAAAGAAGCAGATTTTCTGATGCAGAAGCAAGATCATTAGTTTTTAAAGTTAATAGAGATATATTTAATGAATGGGATGAGTCTTTGGGAGACAAGGATGCCTTATTAAACGGCTCTAAAGTCTATTCTGTGGCTTTCAAAACAGATAGCCATAACAACTATACATTAGAGACGGATTGTATAAATGCAGACTGTGTTGATGTTGCAGAAGATATGGTTAAAGAAGGCCTTAATGTAGCTATTCTTAATTTAGCATCTGCATATTCTCCAGGCGGTGGTTATCATAATGCAACAAATGCCCAAGAAGAGTCCCTTTGTTATTCTTCTACATTATCCGTTTCTTTATACCAATTTGGAGATCCAAACAAGAAGCACATTTCTAGCTATAACATTGAGAATAAAGGGTGTGCATATCCTTTAGACCTTAACTATGGGGGTATTTATTCACCAGGTGTTGTATTCTTCCGTAATGGCAAAAAGAAGGACTATGCTCTAAGAGATAATACCTTTTCTTGTTCAATTATAACTGTTGCTTCATTATCTAACAGAGATAGCAATACATATACCAATAACCAACGTCAATACTTCAAAGATGATGGTTATATGACGGACGAGGGAAGAGAGATTGAATCTAACAAGATTAGAACAATATATAGAATTGCAATAGAGAATGGTATAGATTCATTAGTGCTTGGTGCGTTTGGCTGTGGCGTATTCCATTTATTGCCAATAGAGGTTGCCCAATTATTCTATGACATCCTTAATGAAGATGAGTTTAAAGGCAACTTCAAAAAGATAGTATTTGCCATCTTAGAAAGAGGTAAACGTGGAGACCCAATTGGTGAGGTCGGTAAGTTTAAACCATTCTATGACTTGTTTAAAAAGTAATAGAGAAGACATTTTATAGAAATAAAAATAAGGAGTACTCAGTTTTTTGAATACTCCTTAATTATTTTTAATAATTACTTA
>CAMVBZ010000045.1 GCA_947165815.1 uncultured Clostridia bacterium | reverse complement strand
TAGATGGATGGGCATTAAAGATTGCACTTCACATCCACCATAAAGAAGAAAAAGAACGCCTTACTTCTGGAATTAATGATGACGAATTGGCTTAAGAAAAATTAATAATATAAATAAAACAAGTGGGTTCAACGCCCACTTATTTTTTTGTCTTAAAATAATTTTTATTTTATTTTCTTGCTACAGCTTTCTTTGCTGCTGCTACGATGTCTGCTGTTGTTAGATGATATACTTCGCTTAAGTAAGCATTCTTTCCAACTTGGCCGAATTCATCATTTACACCAACTGCCTCAACTGGAACTAAGCACTTCTTTGCAACAACTTCAGCTACTGCTGAATAAAGTCCACCAATTACATTGTGGTTTTCTGCTGTTACAATAGCACCTGTCTTCTTTGCAGCTTCTTCAATAGCTTCTTCATCTATTGGCTTCCATGTGTGCATGTTAGATACTGCTGCATCTATTCCCTCTGCCTTTAGAAGTTCTGCTGCTTCAACTGCTCTAGATACCATGATACCAGATGCAAAGATGGTTACATCTTTTCCATCTTTAACCTTGCTTGCTTTTCCAAGTTTGAAGTCTTTCATACATTCATCACAGAATACTTGCTCTGCTTGTTTTCTGAACATACGGATATATACTGGTCCGTAATGGTCTACAATTTGAGGAAGTGCTGCTTTGAATTGTGCTGCATCTGTTGGTTCGAAACAAATCATTGTTGGAATGGATCTCATAATTGCCATATCTTCAAATGGCATATGTGTTCCACCATTAGCTTCTGCTGTTACACCAGGATCTGAACCTACTATCTTTACGTTTTGCTTAGCATAAGCAACTGAAATAAAGATTTGGTCAAAACATCTTCTTGTTGCAAATGGTCCGAATGAAAGAGCAAATGGTATCTTGCCCATTGTGGACATACCTGCGGCAACACCTATCATGTTTGCTTCTGCAATACCTACATTGACAACTCTATCTGGATATTCTTTTCCAAAGAATTTGTTGGTTAAGTGACAGGATTGCAAGTCTGATTCTATGACTACGATTTTGTCATTTGTTTTGCTTAATTCGATTAAAGTGTCATTAAACACTTTTCTCATTTCAAGTTCGTCTTTCATTATGCATTCCTCCCTGTTTCTTTTGTCCACATCTCTTCTGTGATTGCCATACTATGACAGTTTGCAACACCTTCTGTGAATGAAGCACCATATCCTTTGATTGTGTCTAGGACTATCATGCTTGGTTTGCCTTTGTTTGCTTTTGCGTTATCAATTGCTTTGCAAATTGCTTCAATATCATGTCCATTTACCGTTTGTACATAGAAATTGAATGCTTCCCATTTGTCTGCAACTGGTGCGAGTTCATTAATAACAGATACTGGACCGTCTAATTGCATCTTATTGTAGTCTAATAAAAGAATGAGGTTGTCTAATTTGTGTGAGCCAGCATACATACTTGCTTCCCAAACTTGTCCCTCATCTGATTCACCATCTCCGATGAAACAATATATTGTTGCAGGATTCTTATCCATCTTTGCAGCAATTGCCATACCTACAGCACAAGAAATACCTTGTCCAAGTGATCCTGCTGTCATATCAATACCAGGAGTCTTGTTCATATCACAGTGTGAAGGAAGGTTTGTTCCATTCTTGTTTAATGTTCCAATCCAATCTTCTGGGAAATATCCCTTATCTCTTAAAACTGCATACATTGCAGGACCAGCATGTCCTTTGGACATAACTACTCTATCTCTGTCTTGTTTCTTTGGATCTTTTGCATCCATATTTCCTTTGTCATAATATATTGCGGTTAGAGCATCCATAACGGACATACATCCACCAATGTGGCCTACTCCGAAACGCCCTATCATCTCAATAACATCATAGCGAAGTTTCTTTGCTTTCTCTTGTAAAAAGACTAATTTCTCTTTTTCCATTTCGCGTCCTCCTTGTTTTTCTATTATATAATAGAAGCATTCTATTTTCAAGATGGAAAGGATTTAATTATTACAATAAAACCTAAAAATCCAGTATTGACTTGCTCCAACCATTAATATTATAATTAATATTAACGAACTATGTTCTAAACTAAGTTAAAACAAAACTATATATTATTAGGAGGAAAGATTTTTATGCAAAACAACGTAACAGTTGAAGAATTGAAAGCGAAAGCTGTTGAGTTGCGTCTAAACATTGCAAGAACAACCTTCAACGCCACATCAGGACACGTTGGTGGATCAATGTCTTGTGCAGATATGTTAGTAGCACTCTATTTCAAGTATCTCAACATTAATCCTGAAGATCCAGACTGGTATGAAAGAGATCGTTTCATTCTCTCTAAAGGTCACTGTGCACTCGCATATGTACCATGTTTAGCAATGAGAGGATACATCAGCCTAGACGAAGTTCTCAAGAACTTTAACAAAACAGGTTCAGCTTATGGTATGCACCCAGATTCAAAGAAAATTAGAGGTTGTGACGCTTCCACAGGTTCATTAGGGCATGGTATGCCAATGGGAGTTGGAATGGCTTTAGGTCTTCAAATGAAAGGTGTAAACAGCAAAGTCGTTGTTATGACTGGTGATGGTGAAGTGCAAGAAGGTTCTAACTGGGAAGCAGCTATGGCAGCATCTATGTTCAAACTCAAGAACTTCATTTGGATTATCGACCGTAACAAACTCGAAATTGATGGACCAACAGAACAAGAAATGGCACTTGAACCATTAGATAAGAAAGTTGAAGCTTTCGGATTCAAGGTAATTAAGTGCAATGGTAACAACATGGCAGAAGTCGACAAAGCTCTTGCTCAAGCATGGGCAACAGAAGGACCTGTCTGTATCATTTCTGAAACCGAAAAGGGCTATGGCATTAAAGAGTTCGAAGGACAAGCAAAGTGCCACTACTGTTCATTCGGTGACAACGAGAAAGACTTACAAGTTTATCTCGATGAAATCAAAGCAAGAGGATAAGGGAGGAATATACAATGGGAACCGCATGGAACACATATGATGCAAATAAAATGTCTTCAGGTGCAATGTACGGAAAAACACTTGCAGAACTTGCAGATAAAGATCCTCGTATTATTGGTGTAACCGCAGACCTTGCAAAGTCCACAAACATCGGACTTATTACACAAGGAGGAAAATATCCTGAAAGACTTATCAACGTAGGTATTGCTGAACAAAACTTGTTTGGTGTAGCAGCTGGTCTTGCAAAAGTTGGATATATTCCATTTGCTTCTACATTCGCAATCTTCGCAGCATTAAGAGGTGGCGAATTCATTAGAACAGACGCAGCATATCAAAAATTACCTGTAAAAGTTATAGCAACACACGGTGGTGTTTCTTTCGGTGCAGCTGGTAGTACTCACCACTGTATTGAAGACTTCGCTGTAATGCGTGCAATTCCAAATATGACTGTAGATATTCCTGCAGACGCATATGAAACCGCACGTGCAATTAGAGCTTGCGTAGACATTCCTGGACCATTCTATCTTAGAGTAGGTCGTGGTATGGAACCACTTCTCCACAATTCTGAAAATGAATTTGATTATGAGATTGGTAAAGCAATGATTCTTAAAGATGGTAACGATGTTACAATTATGTCTTGTGGTATTCCTACCCGTGATGCATTAATCGCTGGTGAAATGCTCGAAGAACAAGGCGTATCCGCACAAGTTATCAATATGCACACTCTTAAACCAATTGATGAAGCAGCTATTATTGAAGCAGCTGTTAAGACACGTAGAATTGTTACTGTTGAAGAACATAACATTATCGGTGGTCTTGGTGATGCAGTTGCATCAGTTCTTGCTCAAAGTGGTAAGAGATGTATCTTAACTAAGATTGGTATTCCAGATGAATTCGGTATCATCGGTAAGCCAGAAGACTTATATGCAAAATACAAGCTCTCTAGCCAAGGCATTATGGAAACAGTTATGGAGCTTATGGGTAAAGAAATCGAAGAAGAAGACTGGTCTGACGAAGACTAATTGGAGGTTTATATGAAAGCAACTGCACAAGATGTCTTAACCGCAAAGATATACTTTATGGCAGCTTTCCCTGCACTTCGTATTCCTCTTGAGGAAGATGCATCCTTTGCAAAGAAATTTGAAAAGGTAAATGCTGTTGTTGAATTCCGTGCTGCAGACGATGAAAATCCTCTTGCATGTTATATGGTATTCTTAACACAAGAAAATGCAGATAAATCAGTACAAGGAAAACGCTTTAAAGTTTACCAAGGCGAATATCCTGGCAATGTTGAAATGGCAGATGGCACAACTATCCAACCACAACTTGTCAAGATGTACTTTAAATCCATTCAAAGTCTTCTCGGTGTATTCAAAGGTGACAAAACAACAGACATGCTCGGAATTTTGTCTCCACTACTCAAGAATATTTGCAAAGGTGCAACATTAAAATTCTTATTCTTAATGCTCACACTTACAAAGACAATGCCTAACTACAATCCAGAAGATGATTGGAACAAGTACCTAAAGGTAAAGTTGTCATTATCTCTTATTACAAGAGCACTTTCAAGTGCAAACAAACTTGGCTGGCCAACAATGGCAGACTGGACACTCAAACAACCAGATAGAACATATCAATTTGTTGTTGGTCCAACAAAAGATGCAAATGGAAATGAAATTTATCCAGGAATCACAGCCAACTTAAGAGTTAAGAATGGCAAGAGCAAAGCAACAAGTGGACTCGCAAAATATCCATTCGTTCTATTCAAATTCCCAAATCCAACAGGATGCTTAAAGGTTTTGGATCCTAAGAACGACTTCGTTGCAAACGTTGAAAATGGCTATGTAGAAATCGTTGGTGCTGGCGATAGTTATGCTGTACAATTCAACACAATTATGACACAATGTCAAAATATGTTAATTCCAGCAAAATTCGGTGGTATACCAATTGGATTTGAAGGCTAATTTATAACTAACTAAAAAATGGGGAGCCGTTATATGCGACTCCTCTTTTTTATACACTTTTCGATATTCTAAACGGGTTAATTTATAATTTTTAACAATAAAAAATGCAGGGGACTCCCCTGCGTGCGGTGGACCTCGATCTTTCGACCAGCCCAATGGATGCGTTTCCACATCACAAAAGTAATATAACATTTTATCTTATTTTTATCAACAATTATTTAGGTCTTCTTTTAACTTTTCTGCTGTTGTAAATAAAATAGCTTTGATTCCTAGTTTATTTGCTGCTTCTATATTCTTTGGATTATCATCTATGAACACGGTCTCCTCTGCCTTAAATCCCATTTCGTTTAATGCTAAATAGAAGAATGCTGGATCTGGCTTTGCAAGCTTTCTATCGCTAGAAATAAATGTGTCTGAAAAATATCCCCAAAGATTGTCTCTATTTAATATCCTTTGTTCAAAATCAGGTGGTGCATTAGAAAGTAGTCCTACAGTTACACTTTTCTTTAATTCAGTAATAATGTCTAGCACACCTTTATCTATAATTGCACATTCCATCCATTCTTTTAGAATGGTGTCTGCTGGAACATCTGTTACTTTGCTGATTCTTTCAAACATTTCTCTTTCACTAATTTCCCCATTATCTGCACTTCCAACAATGCTATTCTTTATTTGCATTGCTTTCTCTGCTGGGAAACGTGCTTTGAGCCAATATGGAGAGATTTCACAACAAATAACTCCAAAGAAATCAAATAATACTAACTTATACTTTTTATCCATCTCATAATAAATGAGGCGCTCAAAATAGAACGCCCCACTCCTATTTAAATTTTTATCTTATTTAATAAAGTTTGCATCTGGATGTCTTTCTGCAATTACTTTATATGCTTCATCTGCTGCGTCCCAACAATATTGAATATCTTCTTGGCTAATTGCAAATGGTGCAAAGTTGTTGTGGTGTGATGTTACAAAGACACCTCTCTTGACCATTTCTGCTGTCCATTCTTGGTGAAGTATTGTTGATGGGAAGTCATTTGCAAGACGTGCATACCACATTGCTGGTTCCCCAGTTACCTTAAGATCAAATCCATGATCCTTTGCAACTTTCTTCCAACCTTCTGTGATTGCAAGACCATTCTTCTTAATAGTTCCTGTATAGTCTACTTCTTTCATTTTCTTTACTGTAGCAAGAGCAGCTGCAATTGGCATAGAGCTGAGCCAGTATGAACCTGTATACGAAATTCCTTCTGCTGCACCCTTGAACTTATTCTTACCTGTAATCATAGATACGTTGTAGCCGTTTGCAATTGCTTTACAATAACATTGTAAGTCTGCTTCGAATCCGAAGTACTTATCTGAACCACCAACGTCTAGACGGAATGAACAACGTACGTCATCGATAATAAGAACAATACCGTTCTTGTCGCAGATTTCACGAATCTTTTGCCAGTATCCTGGTGCTGGTAATTCATTATCAACGAATGTTGGATGATAATATGGTGTAGAAATGAATGCTGCGATTTGGCCTGGATATTTCTTTACCAATGCTTCAAATTGCTCTGGTTTGTTCCATTCAACAACTAGGTTGTTGCAAACGTCTTCTTCGATAATTCCACCATATCCAATCTTTTGTGTCCAAGGTGCTACACCATGGTACCAACCTTTAACCATAACGATCTTCTTACGATGTGTATAGTTACGTGCAATCATCATTGCGAATGTTGTTGCATCACCACCATTCTTTGCGAAGAATGCCCAGTCTGCGGATGGAATTGTGTCTACCATATACTCTGCTGTTTCAACCATTACATCGCCTGCAAGTGTTGTACAGTTTGCTCTCTTTAATTGTGCTAATGCTGCTGCATCTACGTCATCATCATTGTAACCCAATGAGCATGGACCATATGCACACATTAAGTCTATATATTCATTTCCATCTACGTCCCAAATGTGACTTCCTTTTGCTCTATCACTAAAGAGTGGATATACGCTTACAGGAATCATACATCCTTCTGCAGGACCAAGGTGTCCATAAATACCACATGGAACAACTTTTAATGCTCTTGCGAAGAGTTCTTGGCTCTTTGCATGGTTTGTATAAAGAGATTCTGTTTGTCCTTTAACGAATTTCATAGTATCCCCCTCCTTATGCTAAATAAACGCTAACTAAGTCTAATAACTTGGACATTTGTTCAAGAATATCAACTGCGCCTTTGACTTCAAATTTTCCTTCGCCCATTCCAGCAAAGCTTGATGTTTCACCGGATAATAATCTGTGTGCGAAATCAATGTCTGCGAAGACCATTTGTGCATGTGGTGCTTCTACGCTACCCTTTGCAGCTTCAAGTTTGTGGTCTTTAATTGTTAAGTTAATTTCAACTTCACCTTCAACACCTGCAAGTAATACACAGTCTGGCATACGTTTTGCAATAATCTTTCCTACTCTGTCGCTGTTGCCAACTTGTGCAATAGCAAAGAATGCTGTGTAAGCTGTTAAAATTGTGTTTACACGGAAGTATTCTGGATTTGCAAATAATTCAGCTGCCTTATCTGGTGCTGGTTGTAGATAGTAACTTAATCTGTCTGCAAGTTTTGTGAATGTGTTAAGCAAGAATCCTACTTTGAATACATTGCAGAAGATAGGTATGGTCTTTTCACCATCTATTAACTTGTTAAAGTGTTCTGCAGATGTGAACCATAATTGTAAAGATGCCTTGAATGAATTTGGAATAAATGTACATTTTCCATCTTTGAATTGAAGAACTGCTTTACCAACTTCTGGTACAGAGAAACCAACTGTAATGTTTTGGTCCTTAATCAACTCTTTTGCCTCTGGATCCATTTCACAAAGATCTTCCAAGTTGCGGAGAATCGCAAAAAGGTTAATCTTGGCTTTTGTAATGTTGTCCATAACGAATTTTCCTCCTTATTTATCAAAAATCTAAAGCGATTTTTATAATTAACTAGTATAATTATAATCTTTTGCAAATGCTTTGGTCAATATTCAATTTTTGAATATTAGTTAATTATTGCAAAAATATTTAATTAGAAAGAGCTTGATCTCCCTTCTTAATAAGCCCTGAGCTACGAAGTACTTCAGACACAAATAAACTAACAACGGCAGGAATTACAAACAAGCATAATACTATTCCAACAACGAGTTTCCAAGTCTCAAGTCCTACAGCCATGGATGCATCTATAGTGCCAAACACACCAACAAGACCACTTGTTCCCATTCCGCCACCACTAGCATTACATCTAAGTCCAAGCAATACTGCAACTAAACCTGCAATAGCAGACGCAACTATTTCTGGCACCATAATGATTGGCTTTCTCATAATGTTTGGAATTTGAAGCATACTTGTACCAATACCTTGAGAAATAAGTCCACCCCATTTATTCTCTCTAAATGATGCAACAGCAAAACCTATCATATGAGCAGCACAACCTGCAACGGCTGCACCACCTGCAATTGCAAATACATCTGGTTTTTCTAGAGCCACAGAAGATGTTGCAATACTTACCCATATTGCCGCTGAAGAAGTTGGCATTGTTAGAAGAATACCCATAACAATTGCAATGAAGATGCCAACTATAATCTTTACTGCCTCACCTGCTTCAATTGCTAAAATAAGGGCTTTTGCAATTAAGTCTATGAGTTTAATGAATGGCCATGCAACATAAATACCACCAACGCACAAAATTAGCATACCAAGTGGCACTAATACGATATCTAACTTGGTCTTTCCTGCATATAGCCCTGCAATTTCTATGGTTAATAATGCTACTACATAGGATCCAATTGGGTTTCCTGGCAAGCCACTTTTAAAGATAGTTGAAAAATATTCTGCCGTCATGGTTCCATTTATAATCTGCATTGCCCACGCACCTATTAATCCGGTTACTGCTGCTGTAAAAATAACAAGTGGTTTTGCACCGAGTTTATGTGCTATACCAACGCCAATTCCAACACCCATCATCATCTTTGCAAGATTTGCAATAGTCTTAAGAATGTAAGCAAAAGTATTATCTCCACACCAAGATGCAATTTGCGCAAGAATAGTTCCAGCAATTAAAGTACAGAATAAACCCTGTGCCATTCCTGTAAAGGCATCTATGAAATATCTTTTCAATATCTTTTTGATTTTACTTTTAACTGGATTTTCTCTTTTAACTTCTTGAGCCAAAACTTCGGAATCACTTAAAGGCATAACCTCAACAATTTGTGCTTCCTTTGTTGATACAAACGTACTAGATCCCCAAGAGGATATAATTTCACCCTCACAAAGACCTTCTGTGTTCTTTTTCTTCATTTTTACCTTTGTGGTATTCCTGTGACCACGCCTACAAAGATATACCTTTATATATAATAATGCAGACCTCTAGTCGCATCCTTAAAAACTAGTTTTTATCCTCTTTTAGAATATCTTTCACAGTTCCTAGTGTCAAGTCAAAGAGTTGTTGTATAGACTCTGAATTAACTGGAACTGGATTTTTCTCGGATTCATTTTTCCCGTATATATTTATTGCTTGGATTCCTTGTTTTTGGAATGAATTTGCAATATGTCCATGAACTGTAGCGAATTTCTTTTCTTCCAAATAATTAATGTTGTTTTCATGTCCAACTTTGGATAATCTATTTCTTAAATCTTCGCTATACTTTATATTTCTTATAGTATCTTCTTTAGATACCACTATAGAGCCACTATTTACTTCCTCTAAGCAAATAACCTTTGCATTGTTAAATCCTCTGTCTCTAGCCAAATGTCTCTCTACAAACGCTTTAGAGCCTTCATGACCTGAGTTCTCTCCGCCAAAGGATACATACACTATTCTTGTATTCTCTGGAAGATGGTTTCTTTGCCCATATAGCGTTACAAACACTGCTAGTGCTATGGAAGGAGAAATACAGTTATTCTCTCTAGCATGAGCTGGGAATAATGAATAATGTGCAACGAATGCAAACATAGCCACCAAAGAAAGAATGGATGGAACGAGTGCTAATGAAACTATCTTACCTGTTGTGTCTATTCCAGTTGCCATCTTTATTATACATATGAGAATAAATGTGAACATGAAAATTGGAGTATATATAAATACAAACTTTTTAAATGCCCCACGATCCTCAAAATACATTCCTGGGAGAGAGTCATGGTTGGCACATAATACTATAGTATTATTTGGTTCTGCATTTTCTGTGCTCTTTAAGCTATATTTATATGGTGTTGTGAATTCTGTTTCAACGTTGTAACACGCCTTTTTAGGAAGCAAGAAATTAAACTTATCTTCTCCAAGATACATGGCAAGAATAATACCCATTCCAACCATAAACATAAGCATAGCAAACAAAGTTAAAATAATTGCTGCAACTGAGTTTTTTTGGAATGAAACGAAGTATATGACATCACAAATAACTAGCCAGATAGCCATAAGCATAAAGCATCTTCTTCCCAACAATGGTCTAGCATAAAATGGTTCTAGTTTTGCATTAAAGTCTTTATTAACAGATAGAATAATATCTCTTATTCTTCTTGCTGCTGCAGTTTCAGATGGCTCAGAAGTAAGTCTATGCTGTTCTTGTTCTAATTGAGATGCAAAAGTCTCAACAAACATACTGCTTGTTGATTTCTTCTCCTCTACTATTTGATCTTGTTGTACTACTTCTTCATCCATAATATTAAATGTTTTTATATATTAAATTAATTATATCTATATTAAATCTAAAAAGCAAAATAAAAG
>CAMVBZ010000044.1 GCA_947165815.1 uncultured Clostridia bacterium | reverse complement strand
TATCCTTTATTATGTATTGATTCATGACTCTTTCCAAAGTTGGATACTTCATATCTTTCAAAACCATTATCTTTTAGAGTTTGAACAGCTGTATCAAAAAGCGATGCAACTTCATCATCATTTGGAAGATTTATTTTATTATGAATATATTTTTCATATAATGGGGTTTCAGGATTTAACATTAGCTCATAACAAGACATGTGATTTACATATTTTGCTAGTTCTTCAATCTCATTTTTTACCAATTCTGTTGTGTCAAAAGGCAATCCAACTATAATATCACAAGATACTTTATCAAAATATGATTTTGCAAGTTTTAAGCATTCTAATGCACTCTTTTTGTCATGTAGTCTTCCAACAGCCTTTAAATTATCGTCAGATAATGACTGTACTCCAATACTAATTCTATCTACTCCACACTCTTTACATGTTTTAAAGAATTCTTCGTTAGCACTTTCTGGATTACACTCAACTGTAACCTCTTTGACGCCACTTATATCAAAGGATTGATTAATTACTTTAAATAGTTCTTTAATTTGTTCTGGAGTCAATATAGAAGGCGTACCACCACCAATAAATATTGTTGATATTTTTCTATCTTTGTATTTTTGGGATGCAAGTTCAATTTCTTTTAATAAATAAGAAAAATAAGATACAGGATTATACTCTGCACTTGGAATAATAGAATAAAAATCACAATAATCGCATTTCTTTTTGCAGAATGGGATGTGAATGTATAATTCCATTTCTCACCTATTAATTATCGTCATCAACTTTGAGAATTTGTACGAATGCTTCGGATGGAATTTGAACAGATCCAACTGTTCTCATTCTCTTCTTTCCTTCTTTTTGCTTTTCAAGCAATTTCTTCTTTCTGGTAATATCTCCACCATAACACTTAGCAAGAACGTCTTTTCTAAATGCTTTTACAGTTTCTCTAGCAATAACCTTACCACCAATTGCTGCTTGAATAGGAATTTCAAACATTTGTCTTGGTATAACTTCTTTTAATTTTTCTGCTAAAGCTCTTCCTCTTCCATATGCAAAATCTTTATGAACAATAATGGATAAAGCATCACATTGTTCTCCATTTATAAGCATATCTAATCTTATAAGATTACTCTTTTGGTATCCATCCATTTCATAATCTAATGAAGCATATCCTCTAGTTCTAGATTTGAGTTTATCAAAGAAGTTATAAACAATTTCGTTTAAAGGCATTCTATAAATGAGTTCACATCTATTTTCATCTACATAATTTAATGTTATATATTCGCCTCTCTTATTTTGACAAAGTTGCATAATTGTTCCTACATACTCCTTTGGAGTAAAGAGATTACATCTTACAACTGGTTCTTCTATATAATCTATTTCTGTAGATGGTGGAAGTGCTGTTGGAGATTCAATAACAAGTTGTGTTCCATCTGTTTTTGTAACTAAATATTTAACAGATGGTGTTGTGGTAATTAAATCTAAGTTGAATTCTCTTTCTAGTCTTTCCTCGATAACTTCCATATGAAGAAGACCTAAGAATCCACATCTAAATCCAAATCCAAGAGCAACAGATGTTTCTGGTTCAAAAGTTAAGGAAGCATCGTTAAGTCTTAATTTTAATAAAGCTTCTTTTAAATCATTATATCTTGCACCATCTGCTGGATATACACCTGTGAAAACCATTGGTAATACTTTCTTATACCCTGGCAAAGCTTCTTTGCAAGGATTATTAGCAAGTGTAACAGTGTCACCAACTTCACTTTCACTAACGTCTTTAACAGATGCAGAAATATATCCTACATCTCCAGCCTGTAAAGACTTCATTGGTGTTGGGCCTGGATTAAATATTCCAACTTCAACAACATCAAAAACTCTTCCTGTTGCCATCATTTTAATCTTGTCTCCAGCTTTAACTTCACCATCAAAAACACGAACCATAGAAATAGTGCCTAAATAGTTATCATAATAACTATCAAAAATTAAGCATTTTAATGGTTTATTTATATCACCACTTGGAGCAGGAATCTTTTCTACAATTTGCTTTAATACTTCATCAATATTAAGACCAACTTTTGCAGAGATCAAAGGACATCCTTCTGTATCTATTCCAATTTGCTCTTCTATTTCTTTCTTTGTTTTATCTGGATCTGCAGATGGGAGATCAATCTTATTAATAACAGGAAGAATCTCTAAGTTGTTATTTAAGGCAAGGTAAACATTGGATAATGTTTGAGCCTCTACCCCTTGAGATGCATCAACAACTAAAATAGCCCCCTCACAAGCAGCGAGAGACCTACTTACTTCGTATGTAAAGTCTACATGTCCCGGAGTGTCTATTAAATTAAATAAATATTCCTCTCCATTGTACTTATAGAACATTCTACAAGTTTGAAGTTTAATAGTTATTCCTCTTTCTCTTTCAATATCCATATTATCCAATAACTGGTCTTGCATATCTCTTTCTGATACTGTTCCAGTAGATTGAATAAGTCTATCTGCCAAGGTTGATTTACCGTGGTCTATATGAGCTATGATTGAGAAATTACGAATGTGTTTTTGATCCATCTCTGTTAAGGAAAAAAGTGCAACGTTTTTGTTCGCTGCACTTTAATCTAATTATTCATTTTTATCAGCTTTCTTAGTGAATATTCCTTTTATATTTGTACCTAAATTCTTGAATGATGATTTTAAGTATGTTGTATAAGGAACAGACAATGGTTTGATATCTTTAATCTTTTCACTATTTGTAATGTTGTATGAAACATAGAAATAGTATAGTGTTACGAGAACAGCAAAGATTGAGAAGATAATTAAGAATGCATCTAATTCATAATATGAAGCAACTGCGATGTCTGCATATGCTGCTGTGTTGGATCCGATTGCTTGATTTTGTACAAATAAACCTGAAAGGTTTGTAAGTTGTGCAACGTTCAAGAACAATAAGATTGAATATACACCCATTATGAAGTACATTCTTCTGTCTCCAGAAAGCATTGTGTATACTAAACCGAATGCAATAGCAAGGATTAAGTATGTGAATGTAATCTTTAATGTGAATACTGCTATAACTGCGAATATGAATGAACAAAGGAGTAATACTTCCATCTTATTCTTGTTGTGAATATAGAGAGATACTACATAAACTTCAAGGATTAGTAAGAATACTAAGTTCAAGATAGATGCTGTACTATTTGCTGTTGTCATATTCATACCAACCATACTGTAAAGGTTGAATGCGTTATTTACGAATATTGTATTTGCAGATAATTCACGGACCATGAATTGGAATCCACCAAATGGAGCTGCCTTAATGTTACCAATTGTAACTGGTAATAAGATTATGTAAGCAAGTACAACAGATAATACTAATCCAACTGGAAGTAATACTCTGAGTTTTGTAACTTTCTTGAGGTCCTTATCATCTTTATACCATTGATATCCAAGGTATGCGACCATGATTGGTGCAACTGCTAATGCTTCAACATTTAATACTGCAGCAAGTGTTATAACAACAAACATTGGAATATACTTCTTCTCTATCATTAATAAAACTGCGCATAATGTAAGAGCAATTACTAAGCACTCGAATGTGCCAACATAACCACTTAATACAAATGTTACAGGAAGAATTGCATATAATGATGCGTAAACTGTAGAAAGCTTATTTCCAACGTACTTCTTTCCGAAGAAATAAATCATTCCAACAATTGCCATATCTGCAAAGACTTCAATTAATCTTACGAGAACTGAAGCACCAAATAAGTTAACACCTGGATCTACAATATTTGCTAAGATTGCAAGAATATATAATGCACCAGGAGCAATATTTGGATAACTTGAACCAGAGATTATTCCATTGTTGTATGCATTAATTAAAGAGTCTGTCTTTCTAACATTGTATCCAAGACCAATTAAAGATGTCATATCCTTACCCATACCATAAGTTGTGAGTAAGAGAACTAATCTAACAAGGAAAGTTCCAAGCATAATAATGCATCCAATTGTCCAAGGATTCTTGAAGAAATCTTTTGCCTTAGAAGCACCCTTCTTTGAAACTCCTGTGTCTTCAATACTTACAAAGCAATCTTGTTTTGCATAAAGTCTTCTGATGATGATATATGCAGCATAAAGAATGCAAAGTGAAAGAATAGCAAGAACTACTATAAATGCGATACCAGTTGCTGTTGAATTATATGTTGCAGAGTCCTTTGTTTGAACTATATCTGTAACTTTTACTTCAGCTGGAACATCACTAGCATTTACTTTAGTAAAAGTAATGTTGTCATAGTATGCAGTAACAGCTTCTGATTGAGAACCTGTGTTAACACATAAACAGATTGTTAAATTATTCATATTCTTTGGACGAACATAGAATGTCTTATGTTTCCAAGAACCATAATTCTTCTCTGTATCTGATGAAGTTGTTGATGTAGCATTGATGAACTTATAGTCTAAGTTTTCTTTAAATGTTACATATGCACCATCATTTGTAGAAATGTTTCCACTGATTCTTAAGTCTACTGTTACTTTGTAAATAGCTTTTTTGTCCACTTCAAATGTTTGGTATACATAGTTGAAATCACCTGAGGACTTTAAAGCAAGATATCCATTACCAAAATCAAAGTCAGATAATTTTTTATCACTTTCTCTTGTTGGTTGGATTGCTATAGAACCATTTGCAAGTGTGCTATGCCAAAATGAAATTTTCATATCTGAAGAGATAGTATCATATTCAAAGTCTCCGTTTAAAGAAGCCAAAATATCCTTACCTACTTCAGTTTTATTGCTATTACATGCTGTTAAAGCAAATAACGCCAGTACACATACTAGCGTTATAGCAAGAAGTAATATAACTTTCTTTTTCATTTGTTAACCTCGGGAATTTATTAGATCTTCTTGAGTTTAGCAGCCTTACCAGTTCTGTTTCTGAGGTAATAAAGCTTTGCTCTACGATTTTGACCATGTCCAATAACTTCGATAGATCCAATTTTTGGTGAGTTTACTGGGAATGTCTTCTCTACGCCGATACCGTAGGAAATTCTTCTAACTGTTACTGTTTCACGGATGCTTCCGTTTTTCTTAGCAATAACTGTTCCCTCGTAAGCTTGTAAACGCTCTTTGTTTCCTTCAATAATCTTGAAGTAAATCTTTACGTGGTCACCAATTTCTAATTTTGGTAGGTCTGTTCTAATACCCTCTTTTTCTAATGTGTCGATAATGTTGTTCATTTTATTTCTCCTTTTGACTCAGATTTAGGTGTTCATGTGACTTTACAGCGGACCACCTCGGTCATAACGTTTAGTTATATTATCATAATAATTTATTATAGACAACTAAAATATGCGCTTATTTTATAAAATTTTGTATAAAAGTTTGTCTATGTATTGGTGTTGGCCCATATTGTTTAAGGGCTTCTATGTGCTTTTTTGTTCCATACCCCATATTATGCTCAAAATCATACTCTGGATATTGCTTTGCATATTCTTCCATTAATGTGTCTCTTGTTACTTTTGCAAGTATAGATGCAGCACCAATTGAATAGGATATTGCGTCTCCATGAATAATTGGCATAGATTCATATGGGATATCTAATTTTACAGCGTCTATTAAAACGATATCTGGCTTAACATCTAAAGATAAAATTGCTTCTTTCATTGCTTGTTTTGTAGCATTGAGAATGTTAACTTCATCTATCTTATTGTTGTCATATAAAACGCATTTATAAGCTATTGCTTTTTCCTTAATTTCAACGAATAATTTTTCTCTTTTAGCTTTGCTAACTTTCTTAGAATCATTAACACCTTGTATTAAATTATCTAGTGGCATTATGCAAGCACAAACACATACTGGACCAGCAAGTGGACCACGTCCAACTTCATCTACTCCACATATATATTTGTAACCCTTAGCTAAGAGCTCATTTTCATATTTCATTAAGTCTTCAGCTTTAACCATATTATGCTTTCTCCAACATGATTTTGCCTATTTTTCCGTTTCTGAAATCGTCTAAAATAGCATTTGCTGTTCTTTCTAGGTCTATCTCTCCACCCTTAACAATCCATCCTCTAGACTTTGCAATTTGCTCTAAAGCTAAATCCATATCATCTGGGATTTCTTGTACTTTGTATCTTGCTTGAAGAAGTGGCAAGTATTCAACTTTAATTTCGTTTAGAAACTCCTTTGCGAGTTCTTGCTTATCTAATACTTCTCCACGAATAGATCCAATGTATGCAAGATGAAGTGCAATATTGTTATCTTGGAACTTACCCCAAAGTGTTCCAGGTGTATCTAAAAAGTCTACACCAGATATGGAATACCATACTTGTCTTCTTGTAACTCCAGGTCTGTTTCCTGTTACTGCTTTTGCTTTTCCAATAATTGAATTTATTATTGTACTCTTGCCCGTATTAGGAACTCCAATTACCATAACACGTATGGAAACTTTTGCTCCTTTATTTGCAAATTTATTAAGTTTATTTGCGCAGGCTTTCTTTAATGCAGATGTTACAATTTCAGGATTTAAAGACGTTCCAACTAAGGATATTGCTTCTTTCCCTTCTGCTTTAAATTTGTTAATCCAAGCGGTTAGATTACTCTTTTCTACCAAATCACTCTTGTTGAAGATATATAAAACAGGTTTGTTCTTAATTAGTTTGTCGAACTCAGGATTTGCTGAACTTTTAATGGCTCTACTATCTATAACATAGACAACAGCGTCCACAAGAGATAGGTTTTCTTCCATCTCTCTAACAGCTTTCATCATGTGTCCTGGAAACCAATTTATATTCATTTATCTTCTTTGTCTTTTTCTAGTAAATCTGGTCTTCTTTCTTTAGTAATCTCTAAAGCTTTTTCATATCTCCACTTTGCTATTTCTTTATGATTACCATTTAATAAAACTTCTGGAACCTTTAATCCTCTATACTCTGCTGGTCTTGTATATTGTGGGTACTCTAAAAGATTTGTTGAAAATGATTCTTCGGATGTACTTTCACTTGAGTGCAAAACTCCATCTATATATCTTGCTACAGCATTAAGACATACAAGGGATGCAAGTTCTCCTCCAGTTAGTACATAATCTCCAATGGAGATTTCATCATCTATACAAAGTTCAATAACTCTTTCGTCAATTCCTTCGTAATTACCACATACAAACATTAATCTTTCTTCTTTTGCCAATTCTTGTACCAACTTTTGGTTCAATGTACGGCCTTTAGGCGAAAGATAGATTCTTTTTGCATTATGATTCGGATCTGTTCCTTCAATCGCTCTCACGAGTGGATCAGGCGTCATAACCATACCTGCACCACCACCATATGGAGTATCGTCAGTTTTAAAATGCTTATCTTGAGAAAAATCCCTAATATTAACAATGTTAACAGAGAATTTGCCACTTTCTATGGCTTTCCCTATTAACCCACTTTTTAATACGTCAAAGTATTCTGGAAATATTGTTAAGATATCGAAATTCAAAATAGACCTCTTAGTTATAAATAGAAATCCTATTAAGAATCATTCCATTTAAGTTAATAATGCCCTTTTCTACATCAATAGACTTAAATACTTCTTTCAATGCTGGGAATGTTAAATTACCCTTTGAAGTTTGAACTTCATATACATCTGCAGAACCAAATTGATCTATTTTAGTTAAAGTGCCTATTTTTTCTCCGTCCACTAATACATCACATCCAATTAAATCGTCTATATAGTATTTACCATTTGGAAGTTTAGGAAGTTGGCTTCTTTTAACAACAACACTTTTTCCTCTCAATCCTTCAGCAGCATCCATAGTATCTATTCCCTTAAGTTTTATTAACATAAAACCATCTGAGTCTATAACTATACTTTCTGCCTCATAAATTGTTCCTTCTATAGATAATTCTTTTAAAGACTTGAATCTATTTGGATTAGATGTATAAGTTTGTGCCCTCACAACGCCTTTTACGCCATGAGGACGGACTATTTTACCTATTTGGAAATATTCTTTCATAATTCTATTCTTCGCTTTGTTCTGGTTGCTCTTCGATAATGATGTTATAGTGAACTGGATTGTCTCCGTTTGCAGCTTTGACTAGTGTACGAATAGATTTAGCGATTCTGCCCTTCTTACCGATAATCTTACCTATATCATGTTTTGCAACTATGATAACAATCTCTGGTCCTTTTTCACCATCTCGATTCTCGATGACATATTCTCCGTCTGGGATTAAATGTTCAACGATATATTCTACTAATTCTGTCATCTTATTTAATGATTCCTTCACTCTTGAATAATCTACGGACAGTATCAGTTGGTTGAGCACCATTATTTAACCATTTTGCTGCAAGGTCTTTGTCGATGTCACAGACCTTTGGATCCTTTGTTGGATCATAGTATCCGATTTGTTCGAGATATTCTGCATCTCTTGCCTTTCTTTCATCGATTGCAACAATACGATATGCTGGTTGCTTCTTTTTGCCGATTCTTGTTAATCTGATTTTTACCATTTTTAATTCTCCTTTTGCTTTGCAAATTTATGTTTTTGTTGTTTTATATTCTAAATCCAGGAGGTAATCCTCTTAGACCTTTTCCTTTTGACATTCTATTCATCATATCCTTAGTTGCTTGGAATTGTTTTAATAATTGGTTTACTTCTTGAATTGAAGCACCACTACCAGCAGCTATTCTCTTCTTTCTTGATGATTGAATGATATCTGGGTTTCTTCTTTCCTTTGGTGTCATAGAAAGAATAATTGCCTTTGTTTTTCCGAGTTGTTTTTCATCTATACTTGTATCTGCACCTTTAAGTTTTCCAGAAAGTCCAGGAATCATAGCAAGCATGTCTTCAATGTTTCCCATTTTCTTTAAGGAATCTAATTGTTGCATGTAATCTTCAAGTGTAAATGTATTTTTTCTAATCTTTTGTGCAAGTTTTTCTGCTTCTTCTTGGTCAAATGCATTTTGTGCTTTTTCGATAAGAGTTAAAACATCTCCCATTCCAAGTATTCTACTTGCCATTCTATCTGGATGGAAAGGTTCAATATCTTCCATCTTTTCACCAGTACCTTGGAACTTAATTGGTTTTCCTGTTTCAGCTTTAATAGATAATGCAGCACCACCTCTTGTATCACCATCTAATTTAGTCATAATAACACCAGTGATATCAAGTTTATTATTGAAATCTTGTGCTACTCTAACTGCATCTTGACCTGTCATACTATCAACAACTAATAAAATTTCAGTTGGATTTACAGACTTTTTGATGTTTACTAATTTATTCATTAGATTTTGATATAAGTGAAGTGTACCAGAAGTATTTATAATATCTTTGTCGTATCCATTCTTAAGTGCATATTCGATACCATTCTTTGCAATCTTAACAGGATCAATTTGTCCCATTTCAAAGACTTCAGTCTTTACCTTTCTTCCAACAACCTTTAATTGTTCAATAGCAGCTGGTCTATAAATATCTCCAGCAACTAGTAATACTTTCTTTCCACTCTTTTGTAAGTATCCTGCGAGTTTACCACACATTGTAGTCTTACCAGCACCTTGTAAACCACACATCATATAAACTGTTGGTGGTCTGTCTGCTACCATTAACTTTTGTGTTTGTGAACCCATTAAAGCTATTAATTCGTCATTAACGATTTTAATAACTTCTTGTGTTGGTGTTAAAGATTTAAGGATATCTTCACCTAATGCTTTTTGAGATACTGTATCTATGAATTTCTTAACTACTGTAAAGTTAACATCTGCTTCAAGAAGAGCAATACGAATTTCTCTCATTGCTTCCTTAATTTCAAGTTCTGTTAACTTACCTTTATTTCTCATTTTAGAGAAAATATGGTTCATTCTTTCGGATAAATTTTGAAATAATGCCATGTTATTCCTCCATTGTCTTCTTAACAGTATTTATAATATCTGTTGCTTTGTTTAAATCATTAGATTTAAGTGCTTGTTCTAGTTCTTCCATAAGTTTTCTAATCTTATTGTCTCTAGCAACTAGACCTAACTTTTGCTCTGCATTGTCTAATACTTTTTCAGCCTTTCTAATATTATCTAAAACTGCTTGTCTAGTAATATTGAACTTCTCTGCTATTTCTGCAAGTGAATAGTCTTCTTCGTAATGTAAAGTAAAGATTTCGGATTGCTTGTCTGTAAGTAAGCCACCGTAATATGCTTTTAATTCGCAATATTTGAATCTATTTCTTTCCATAAGTGTAAAGTCTTTCCGCCTTGTAAAGTATTTTAACTTGTCATATTGTATTATCTAAAATAATACTTGTCAACTAAAAAACCAGATAATATTTCATATCTGGCTTTAAAGTATTTAGCGTATTTTTGAGGTTATTCGAATAATGCGTTAATAAAATCTTCAGCGTTAAATGGGATTAAATCGTCTATCTTTTCACCAACTCCAACATATACAACTGGTAATTCAAGATTGTTAGAAATTGCTATTACAACACCACCCTTTGCTGTACCATCTAACTTTGTTAGAATTATTCCATCTGTATCTATACACTCTGAGAAAATCTCTGCTTGTGCAACTGCATTTTGTCCTGTTGTTGCATCTAAAACTAGGAATTTTCTAAAGTCTGCATCTGGCAATTCTCTATCTACAACCTTACAAATCTTCTTTAATTCGTTCATTAAGTTTACTTTGTTGTGTAATCTTCCAGCTGTATCTATTAAGATAACATCTGTATTATGTGCTTTTGCAGCTGAAATAGTATCAAATACAACAGCAGCTGGATCTGAGCCTTCTCCATGCTTAATAACTCTAACCCCTGCTCTTTGTCCCCAGATTTCAAGCTGTTCACTAGCAGCTGCTCTAAATGTATCTGCTGCAGCAACTACAACAGTTTTGCCTTCTTCAATGAAGTTATGTGCAAGTTTACCAATTGTTGTTGTTTTTCCTAC
>CAMVBZ010000043.1 GCA_947165815.1 uncultured Clostridia bacterium | reverse complement strand
ATGAGAGCAAATGAGCCTATAGATGTTGTAGATTGCTTGTATTCAATGTTGCAAACAAACAAGAAAGAATCTCTTATAAATGCTGCGTCTAAATGGGTAGAACTTGCAGATGTAGACAATATTGCAAACTACATTGCAGCATATATAAACACAGATGATTAATTGGAGGAAAAAATGGTAAAACCTTTAGTGGCTATAGTAGGTCGTCCAAATATTGGTAAATCAACACTCTTCAACAGACTTGTTGGAGAAAAGATTTCCATTGTAGAAAACACTCCAGGAGTAACAAGAGATAGAGTATATGCAGATTGTGAATGGACAGGACATACTTTCACTTTAATAGACACAGGTGGTCTAGAACTTAAGAGTGAAGATGAAATGTGGACTCATATTAGAAAGCAAGTTGAAATTGCTGTTGAAAATGCAGATGCAATAGTTTTTGTATTAGATGGCAAGACTGGACTTTCTTTGGATGATACAGCCATTGCTTCTTTCTTAAGAAAGAATTGTAGTGTTCCTGTAATTGTTGCAGTTAATAAATTAGACAACAATGAGCAAGATACAATCTATGATTTCTATTCTTTAGGATTTGGTACACCAATTGGAATTTCAGCAGAACAAGGAAAAGGACTTGGAGACTTATTAGATGAGATAGTAAATTCTATTCCAACTGTTGCTCCAGATGAAGATGCAGATGCATTAAAGATTGCTATAGTAGGTCGTCCAAATACAGGTAAGTCATCACTCGTTAACAAAATCTTGGGATATGAAAGAGTTATTGTTTCTCCAGTTGCTGGAACAACAAGAGATGCTATAGACACTCATTTCCAAATCGGAGATGATAAATATGTCATCATAGATACAGCTGGAATGAGAAAGAAGGGAAATATTAACATAGACGTAGAAAGATATTCAGTTATGAGATCCTTGCTTGCAGTTAGAAGAGCAGACGTTGTTGTTATAATGTGTGATGCCCAAGAAGGATTAACAGAACAAGATATAAAAATTGCAGGATATGTCCATGACGAAGGCAAACCATCTGTAGTTATTATGAATAAATGGGATACTTTGGAAAAGAATAGTAACACCATAAACAAATATGAAGATAAGTTCAAAGAAAACCTAAAGTTTATGAGTTATTATAAGTCCTTATATATCTCAGTTCTCACAGGACAAAGGGTAAACCAAGTACTTAGTACTTGCAAACAAGTTGTAGAGAACGCAAGAAGAAGAATTACAACTGGTGTATTAAATGAGGTATTGCAAGAAGCAATTAGAATTAATGAACCACCAGCTGCAAACGGAAGAAGAGTAAAGATACAATACATTTCTCAAGTGTCAATTGAACCACCAACTTTTGTTCTTAAAGTTAATGAACCACTAGAGTTGCACTTCAGTTATAAGAGATACTTGGAAAATGCAATAAGAAACGCATTTGATTTCTCAGGAACTCCTATTAAGTTAATTTTTAGAAGTTCAAGGGAAAAGGATGATTTGAACTAAGGGTGTTTAAATATTGAATTATTTAAATTGCCGTGATAAACTATTTACAATTTAGTTGAATAGGAGATACTAGATGGATTATAGCAAAGTTTCAGCTGAAGAGTTAAAATCACTACTTCAACAAGAACAAAAAGAACTTAAAAAGATTACAAAGCGTGGTCTCGTTGTTGATATGACAAGAGGAAGACCAGCAAAGGATCAACTTGAGATTGCTATGCCTATGCTTCAAAGAGCAGGCGAATTAGATTATGCATTAAAAGCTGGAGATGCTAGAAATTACGGACAACCACAAGGTGTAAGACCAGCAATGGAATTGTTCGCAGAAATTTTTGATGTAAAACCAGAAGAAGTAATTGTTGCAGATGGAAGTTCATTAAACATTATGTATAATGTAATCCAATTTGCTATGCAATTTGGTGTATTAGATAACGAACCATGGAATAAACAAGGAAAGATTAAGTTTATCTGTCCAGCACCTGGATATGATAGACATTTTTCTATTTGTGAAAAGTTTGGAATAGAGATGATTACTGTTCCAATGACAAAAACAGGTCCAGATATGGATTTAATTGAACCTTTAGTTGCTTCAGATAAGTCCATAAAGGGCATTTGGTGTGTTCCTAAATATTCTAATCCAACTGGTATCACATTCTCAGATAAGACTGTAGAAAGAATTGCCACAATGAAAGTTGCAGCAAAAGACTTTAGAGTATTCTGGGATAATGCATATGCTGTACATGCACTATATGATACAGATGATAAACTTAAAAACATCTTTGATGTAGCAAGAAAAGCAGGAACAATAGATAGAATCTATTCATTTGCTTCTACATCTAAAATCACATTTGGTGGTTCAGGTGTTTCTGCTATTGCAGCAAGTGAAAACAATATTAAGTCTTTATTAAAACATATGTTCTTCATGACAATTGGTCCAAATAAAGTAAGCCAAGTAATGCATGTAGACTTTTTAAAAGACTTAGACAACATAAAGAAGATAATGAAACAACACGCAGAAATTCTTCGTCCAAAGTTTGAATTGGTTGAAAAGAAATTATCAGAGGCATTCGAAGGGGAAGAGTATGTACAATGGTCTAACCCAAGAGGTGGTTATTTCATTAGTTTAGATGTAAAGGGATGTGCAAAGCGTATTGTTGAGATAGCAGCATCTGTAAATGTTAAGTTTACAGCAGCAGGTTCAACTTTCCCATACAAATTAGACGATGCAGATTCTAATATTCGTATCGCACCATCTTGTCCAAATTTGGAAGAGATGGATTATGCAATAGATGTTCTTATCAGCGCAATTAAGATTGCGGAGATAGAATTACAACTCAAAAAGAAATCATAAAAAGGGGAATTATTATGAAAAGAACTTCTAAGATTTTAGTATGTTGCTTACTTGTTTTGGTCCTAGTAATTGGATGTTTCTCTCTAGTTGCCTGTAACAAGAAAGAAGGTAGTGGCAAGAAAAAGGCAATAGTTATGGTAACAGCATTAATGTCTGGTGGATTATATGACAAGTCTACAAACGCAGCAGTTTGGGATCCACTATACTTTGATTTTGATGAAGAGGGTCATGAAGATTTAACTTTAGTTAAGTTCTTACAATTGTTATACGAGACAGATGATATGATGAGTTCTCAATTGTTCAATGACCTCGTATCAGAAGTTATGGATACAGATGTTTCTATGGTTAAAGATAGAAGTGGAGATCCATATGGTTCATTTATGGAATATGCAATGGATGCAATGTTATCTCCAATGGTAGACTTCCCATCAGATTTAAGTGATGAAGATGCAGTTGAAGCTTACAAAGAAACATACGGAACATTGTTCGCAAGTTTACTTTACAACTTACAACAAGACGAAGATGGAAACTCATTAAATACTAATATCGTTCCTGCAAACGGATATACAGGCCCACACAAACACATTGCATATGGTGTTATGGGATGTTATGAAGACCAAATTAGAACATTATCCAAAGAATATCCAGATTATGATGTAGTTATCTTTAACTATGACTGGAGAATGGATGGACAATATAACGTTGATTTATTCACAAAATGGATGGATGAAAAGAACTATGATGAAATCGTTCTTACAACACACTCCTTGGGTGGACAAATTTGTAACAGATGGCTTGCAAGTGATGTAAAACATAGAAGAATGACAAAAGCATTCGTTATGTACGCACCTGCAACATTAGGAACACCAGCTGCATTGTGTTTCTTAAATAACATTTGGGACTTATTAGACCCATTCCCAGTATCTAAGGACATGACAACAGGAAATAGCACAATAGATATGTTACTTCCATCTGTATTAGATGCAGTTGAACCAATCTTAAATGGACAAGGTATTCCTTTCTTACATAATTGTTCTTCAATTATCCAATTATTACCATCATGGGCATTAGTTAATAAGTACCATGAAGAAGACAATATGTGGATATTCAGAGATGTAGATGGAAACGATATCACATCTGAAGATGAATTATTCAACTTCTACTATTCACATGAATGGGCATGGAAGACAAATAAAGATGGAGATTACATTTTCTCAGATGGTAGTGTAATGTCAGATGAAGATGTAGAAACATTCTCACATCCATCAGCATGGACAGAAAGTGGAAAGAAACCTGCTCTTAAGAGAATCGTTGCTGGATTAAAAGATTGGCAACATAGTCTCTATGTAAAACAAGGAGACAAAGAAATTCTCGCAGCAGATTACTTAAATACATACTATCTCATCGGAGATATTTCTAAGAATGGTGGAAATACAGTTCTTACATATAACGAAAGTGCTCCAGTAGAATTCCATTACAATTGGGATGATACAGGTTCAGCACCAAACAAGTACACAATGGGCAAAGGAGACGACATGGTTGTTGAATATTGTGCATTAGGTGGAAAGACTGAAGAAGAAATAGATGCAATGTATGGAAAAGGACACGTTGTAAGATATGATCATGACCACAACATCGTTGGTGCAGACTTCAGTGGTGCAGTTATGGAAGAAGGCACAGGCGTAAAAGTTAAAGAAATCATTAAGTCTATAGGTTGGTAATATGACACTAAAGAACATTGGATTCTTAATAATTACAAAACGAAACCTTAAATGGGGTATATAACTATGTAAAATTGGGCAGCGAAGGTAATAACGCTGCTCATTTTTTAAGGAGATAAAATATGGCAATTATTTATGACGAACCATCAAGAACATTTAACGAGTATCTATTAGTACCAGGATATACTGGTCCAGATTGTGTACCAAGTGCAGTTACTTTGGAAACACCTTTAGTTAAGTTTAAGAAGGGTGAAAAGAGTGAAATAACTCTTAAAATACCTCTTGTTTCTGCTATTATGCAATCTGTTTCAAATGATAAAATGGCTGTTGCTCTCGCTCAAGAGGGTGGTATTTCTTTCATTTATTGTTCTCAGTCTATAGAAGATGAGGCAAAAATGGTTGCAAAGGTTAAGAAATACAAAGCAGGTTTTGTTGTATCAGATAGCACAATAACTCCAAAGACAACATTAAAAGAAGTTATGACCATCAAAAACAATACTGGACATAACACAATGCCAGTAACAGAAGATGGATCACCAAATGGAAAACTCGTTGGTATTTTAACAAGCAGAGATTATAGACCAGGCAAAGTAGATTTAGCAGATACTGTAGAAAAGTATATGACACCTTTGTCTCGTTTAGTTACAGCTCAAGAAGGAACTACATTATCTGAATGTAATGATATTATCTGGGATCACAAAATCAATGCACTTCCAATAGTAGATAAGAAAGGAAATTTATGTTACTTAGTCTTTAGAAAAGACTATGATTCACATAAGACTCATCCTTTAGAAGTTCTAGATAGTGAGAAGAGATTTATCGTTGGTGCAGGTATCAATACAAGAGACTATGAAAAGAGAGTTCCAGCTTTAGTTGAAGCAGGCGCAGACGTACTTTGTATAGATAGCTCTGAGGACTTCTCAGCTTGGCAACAACAAACAATAGACTTCATTAAGAAGAAATATAATGGAAAGGTTAGAGTTGGCGCAGGAAACGTTGTGGACGCTGACGGATTCAATTTCCTTGCAGAAGCTGGCGCAGACTTTATTAAAGTTGGTATTGGTGGCGGTTCTATTTGTATTACAAGAGAACAAAAGGGTATTGGAAGAGGACAAGCTACAGCACTTATAGAAGTTGTTAAAGCAAGAGATGAATACTACAAGAAGACTGGTATATATGTTCCAGTATGTTCAGATGGTGGTATTGTTTATGACTATCATATGACATTAGCTTTAGCAATGGGTGCAGACTTCTTAATGCTAGGAAGATACTTCGCAAGATTTGATGAATCTCCAACAGATAAATTATTCATTAACGGTGCATATGTTAAAGAGTACTGGGGAGAAGGAAGCAACAGAGCAAGAAACTGGCAAAGATATGATCTTGGTGAAGAGAAGAAAGGAATGGTATTTGAAGAAGGCGTAGACAGTTATGTTCCATATGCTGGTTCACTCCATGACAACGTAGAAAGAACTCTTAACAAGATTAAGTCCACAATGTGTAACTGTGGTGCAACAGATATAGCAACATTCCACAAGAATGCAAAATTAACTCTCGTATCTGCAACATCTATTGTAGAGGGTGGAGCTCATGACGTTATACCAAAAGAAAGAACACCTAGAAGCTAAGGAGATAGATATGCAAATATTAGATGGAAAATTAGTTGCTGCTAAAACAAGAGAGCAAATTAGAAATGATATAGAAGCAAAAGGTTTAGTAAACAAGATTGGTCTTGCTGTTATATTAGTTGGAGAAGATCCAGCAAGTAAGGTTTATGTAAGAAATAAAATCAATGCTTGTGCAGAAGTTGGTATTAAATCCACACTAGTACAATTGCCAGAAAACACAACAGAGGAAGAACTTTCTGAAGCCATAGATAAACTTAACAAAGATGATTCAGTTCATGGCATAATTCTTCAATTACCAATTCCAAAACATCTTAATGAATATAGATTTGTAAACGAGATTGCAGATAGTAAAGATGTAGATGGAAATGGATATGTACAAAAGGGTAAGTTATGGGTTGGAAAACCGGAGTTTATTCCATGCACGCCAAGTGGTGTAATGCGCATATTGGACTTTTATAACATCGAATTAGAAGGAAAAAATGCGGTAGTTGTTGGAAGAAGCAATTTAGTAGGTAAACCTCTTGCTCAACTTTTAATGAATAGAAACTGTACAGTAACTATCTGTCATAGCAGAACAAAAGATTTAGATAAAGTATGTGCAAGTGCAGATATTTTATGTGTAGCAATTGGCAAAGCTAAATTTGTTACAAAGAATATGGTTAAAAAGGGTGCAGTAGTTATAGACGTTGGTATGGACAGAGACGAAAATGGAAAACTTTGTGGAGATGTAGACTTTGAAGCAGTAAAAGATGAATGCTCATACATTACTCCAGTTCCAGGCGGTGTAGGACCAATGACGGTAACTATGCTTATAGAAAACACATACAATTCTTATTTGAATAAATAAACATAGCACTTATTTTATTTTCCTCCTATTTTAAATAGGAGGATTTCTTTTTTTATTACATAAGAAAAAGCGTATTCAGTTGATTACAAAATAATTTTTTGATATAATAAAAACATGAAAACATCAATTAGATTCTTTAATAATATAATGGTTAGATCTGTGTGGGATGAGGATACTTCCACATGGAATTACTGTGCTATGGATATTATAGATGCACTTGTTCATCCTGTAAATCCTAGGGTATACTGGGCAGTTTTTAAAAGAAGAAATCCTGAGTTGATTACAAAATGTAAACAACTGAAACTCACAGCTTCAGATGGAAAGAAGTATTTGACCGATGTTATTGACGATGATGGCTTAAATCTCTTGTATTTAAAGTTACCAAAGAAAGATACTTCGATATTTGAGAATTGGATGAAAAACCTAGAAACTTCGATTGATGAAAAGAGTAGATTAAAAGCATACGAGTTATTTGATTCTGGTGCAATTAATGATATTGAAGAGGGAACAATAAAAGGACTTCAGAAAATTCATGGATATATATTTGGTGGATTATATTCTTTTGCAGGACAAATAAGAGATAAAAATATTTCAAAAGGTGGGTTTACTTTTGCTCCTGTAATGTATTTAAATCAAACACTCAAAGATATTGAAAAAATGTCTGAAGATAATGTTGATGAAATCATTTCAAAATATATTGAAATGAATATTGCTCATCCATTTTTAGAAGGCAATGGAAGAAGTACAAGAATTTGGCTTGATTTAATGTTAAATAAACACCTTAATAAATGTGTGGACTGGAGTAAAATAGATAAAAAAGACTATTTGGATGCTATGAGAGAAAGCGTAGTAGAGGATACGCATATTTCACAGTTGATAAAAAGTGCATTAACTAGTGATATTTCTAATAGAGAATTAATAATGAAGGGAATAGATTATTCGTATTATTACGAAGAAGAGTGATTAAATAATGTGTTATCTATGCAATAAAAAAATCCTCCCAAGTTGGAGGAATTTTGTTTTTCTGGTGCGGCTAGAGGGACTTGAACCCACACGCTCTCGCACTAGAACCTAAATCTAGCGTGTCTGCCAATTTCACCATAGCCGCAAGTACTATGTTATTATACTTGCAGGGTGTAAAAATGTAAACAAAATTTTTTATATTGTATGTGTTAAAACGTTGACAACTATTTTTTCGTATGTTATTATTTTTAAGCACTTAAAATGCGTATGCAGGTGTAGCACAATGGTAGTGCTCCAGCCTTCCAAGCTGGCTACGTGGGTCCGATTCCCATCACCTGCTCCACTATACTCGGCATGAAAGTGTCGAGTATAAAAATATGAGTCTGTAGCTCAGCTGGATAGAGCAACGGCCTTCTAAGCCGTGTGTCGGGGGTTCGAATCCCTTCAGGCTCGCCAGAAGAATATAAGCAAATTGGATATAAATTGTACATTAAAAGTTAAAAAACAGAATGGTGGGTATAGCTCAGTTGGTTAGAGCGCCAGGTTGTGGCCCTGGAGGCCGTGGGTTCGAGTCCCACCACTCACCCCAGCGTAGGGATGTCGCCAAGCGGTAAGGCATCAGATTTTGATTCTGACATGCGTAGGTTCGAATCCTGCCATCCCTGCCACCGATCCATTAGCTCAGCAGGTAGAGCAACACACTTTTAATGTGAAGGTCCGGAGTTCGAATCTCCGATGGATCACCAAAAAGACTAATAGAAATATTGGTCTTTTTTTTATTCGCTTGTTTTTTGTGTAAAAATGTGTTTTTATATTATGTATGAATATTTTGGATTCAGTATTTAAAAGATATAGACCAAGTGAAGATAAACTCCTTAAATATGGTTTCATTAAACAAGGAGACGAATATCATTATTCTTTTGAACTAAACAATGGTGATTTCATCGTTAATTTGATAGTTGTTGGAGACAATGTATTATCTAAGATAATAGATAAAGAATTTGGAGATGAGTTTATTGGAATAGATGCTGAGTCTTATGATGGTGCTTTTATTGGAGATTTGAGAGAAGAATATAAGTCTAAATTAGAAGATATAAGAGAGGAGTGTTTCTTTAAGGTTCCATTTGCATCAAACCAGTCTAACCGTTTGGTTGAATTCCTATACAATACCTATGGTGAAAAGCCAGATTTTCCTTTTGAAGGAGGATATGAAGATGCTGGTGTGTTCAGATATCGTAAGAATAGAAAGTGGTATGGAATAATAATGAATATAAACAAATCTCTTTTAACAAAGAAGAAAGGCGATGTCATTAGAGTAGATGTTATAAATGTTAAAATTAATCCAGAAGATAGAGAAGAACTTTTAAGAATCAATGGTCTATATATTTGCTATCATATGAATAAACAAAAATGGATATCTATCATATTAGATGAAACTGTTCCGGATTCTCTATTGTTTGATTTAGTTTCTAAATCAAGAGACTTAATTATAAATAATAAAAAATAAAGCACATTATTGAAAAGAGATATCTCTTAATGATATTATTTATAATGTTGGGAGATAAATTATGAGTAAGTTTATAAAGGTTTTTTCTAAATTATTAATTATATCAATTGTAGTTTGTATGCTTTTTGTTTTTGTATCCTGTAATAAGAACAATAACGAATCTGAAAAAGAAATTAACTACTTATCTAATCAAAAAGCTACACAAGAAGCAAAAGACTTATATAACTTCCTACGTGCAACCTATGGACATAAGATTATCTCCGGACAACAAGAATCTACATGGATATCTGAAGATTACGAATTTGATTACATTTACGAGCATACTGGCAAGTACCCAGCAATTAGGGGATTAGACTTTATAAATGATGACTTTGATGGAGTTATAGCAAGAGCTAAGAAATGGCATCAAAAAGGTGGTATTGTTACTATATGTTGGCACTGCTCATCCAGTTTTGATAAAGGATATGAAGAATCTCAAAATAGTGCATTAACAAAAGAACAATGGGAAGCAATGTTAACTGAGGGAACTCCAGAATATAATGCAATGATACAAGGTATGGATAAAGCTGGAGCAGCATTGGCAAAACTACAAGAGGCAAACATTCCTGTTCTTTGGAGACCTTTCCATGAATTTGATGGATGGTGGTTCTGGTGGGGACAAGGCATTGAGGATGTAGAAGATCACTTCAAGGCAATATGGAGAATAATGTACAACCATTATACCAATGATTTGCATCTTAATAATTTAATTTGGGTATTAGGATATTCCGAATATTGTGATACAAGAGGTGTGGATGCATATTATCCAGGGGATGAGTACTGTGATATAGTTGGAGCAGACTCATATTTTACAACAACTTATGGTGCAGAACAAAGATTGTATGATGCTGTTAATGAAGTAAATAATAATAAGAAACCAATGGTTATGCATGAAAACGGATATCTTCCAACAGCAGAGGAATTCGAAGAGGTTCCATGGGTATGGTTTATGACATGGCATACCAATTATTTGGTAGATGAAAATACAACAGATGCATTAAATGCACTATATAATAGTGATTATGTCTTAACTTTAGATGATATTAAGAATCGTTAAAGAGATATATTATTAAGTAAACAATATTTTAGAACGGCATAACAAGTTTTCCCATCCTTTATTTTGCCATCTAATATATCCTTTAAAACATCTTTAATAGGACGTGTATATGCAGAAATGAACTCATCCTCATCTAGGTGAGTTTCTTTTTTCTTAAGATCTGTTGCAAGGAATATATAGAGTGGTTCATTAGTATATCCAGGAGTAGGGTATATTAAACCAAATGGTTTAATAGTATCGCAAGAATAACCAATTTCTTCTATAAGTTCACGTTTTGCAGTAACTATTGCTTCTTCACCTTTTTCAAGCTTTCCAGCAGGGATTTCTTCAAGGACTTCTTTGTATGGATATCTAAATTGTTTAACAAGCCACATATTATCTCCATCTATAGCAAGGATTCCAGCACCACCATGATGTTCTACAAATTCGCGTTTAGATTCTTTTCCATCTGGAAGTTCTACATCATCTAACCAAAGGTTAATAATCTTTCCATGATATAATTCTTTTGAAGATAGTGTCTTTTCTATTAAATTTTCATCCATAATATTTTATTCCTTTAATTGATATACCTATTATACAACTGGATATATTTCTTGAAAAGAAAAAAGACGCACTGTTTTAGTACGTCTAAGTTCTTTGTGGTGGAGACAAAGGGACTCGAACCCTTCACCTCATGAATGCAAATCATGCGCTCTACCAGATGAGCTATGCCCCCATAAAGATGATTGCCTAATGATAATAACACGGGTAAAGGTGGTTGTCAAACAAAAATAAAGAACATATAAAATTTTTTTGAATATTTTTTAATTATATAGTTGCATAAATATTTCTCTTTTGGTAATATATGTAGACGTAGCGCGGGAGTGACTCAGTGGTAGAGTGCCACCTTGCCAAGGTGGATGTCGCGGGTTCGAATCCCGTCTCCCGCTCCAATTTTTTTGCACCTTTAGCTC
>CAMVBZ010000042.1 GCA_947165815.1 uncultured Clostridia bacterium | reverse complement strand
TGTCAGGAGCAAATAATAAAGATACATTTAGCAAGGTTCACGCAATTAATTACACAGACTATAAAACCCTTACAAAATATATTGATACAGAAGTCAACCAAGATGAAGCACTCCAATTCGTGAACGTATTCTGTGAATCTGCAGTAGAACTTACACATCTTAAGAAATCCAAACAATTCCTAGATTGTTATACTTGCTTAAACGTATATAACACAGAAAATTGCAAGAAGTTGAATAGGACTGCATATGACTACGCCGTTCTTTTAATTAGAGAGAATAAGGATATAGATATTGCATCCAAACTTTTAGACATATCTGTTCCTAAATTATGTAATGGAAGAGTATTCTCATATTATTTTGCATTTGTTCAATATATCATTGGATCTAGTATTTCAGCTGGCAATTTTGATTTGGCAGATAAATGGATCAAGAATTTACTTGCCCAAGATGACAAAGACCTATATGGACACTGGTCTGCTCTTAAAGTTGAGTATAAAGCAAAGACAGACAACGAAATGTTTGTAAAATTAGAGGATGCTAACAACTATGATGAAATCAGTAATATGCTTGCAAAGACTAGAAAGGAAGATTTCACTAAGTTCGTAGATACACTTCGTAGAAGAGTACAATACTTACTAAGAAGCAATGAAGGAAGAGGAGAAGCTTGCATAAAATGGATTAGCATATTAGCTTCAACCCCTCGTGTTGATAAAATTGAACGTGCATCAGAGGATTTGGAACTTGTAATTAACACACCAACACCAAAAGCAATGGATGTTGTATTTGCAAAGTTGGTGGATGTTGTATATAGAAGCGATGTAGAAAATTATACAAGTTGCATGTATAGGTTTGCTCTTAATGCATTGGCAAAAGAAGAAGATTCTTCTATAGCAGACAAATGGTTCTCACAAATTAACAGAGTAGATAGAACGAATTACAGAGGGTATCTAGGTAAGATTCTTGTTAAACTTGGTTGTAAGACAATAGATGATTTATACATCTATATGCCAGACTTCACATATTTTGCAGATATAGATGCAATGATTAAAGCTTCAAGTGGTAAAACTACTGTCTTAGAGATGATAGCTCCATTCGTGCTTGGATGTACTAAATATGTATTTAAGGGTAATAACCAAGAAAAGATAAGTTCAGAAGATGGAATATTCGTAACATTCAATGAGTTATTATCTAGAATTCCAAAAGATGAATTTACAAAGACAAATACAGTTGGACAATACGTTCTTGCTATGGCTAAAGAGTGCTTTGATAAAGATCTTTATGACCAAGCGGCAGGATTCTACAGGATATACCTTGAGTACTTCCCAGACGATGACGAAGTACAATGGAAATTACTTAGATGTAGTGTATTATCCAAAACAGATGATGACATAATAAACCAAGACACTCTTATTCTAGATTTGCCAGAATATAAAGCGGCAGTTTCAGCAGCAGAGGCAAAGAAGAGTGAAAGGGCAGAACATTACAAACAAGTTGCAGAAGATCAAAAGAGAAGATTAAGTGGGAAGAAAAAGAAGAAAGCCAAGAAAAAGGGGTTAATGTCTTTTATTATCATTTTAGTAGTTCTTCTCTTAGTTGGTGGCGCAGTAGGTGGATACTTTGGCGCAACAACATTGATTCGTAAGGGTCAAACAGGGTTGACATATTCCACAGTAGATGGCGGATATCAAGTAAGTGCAGATAAGTATTTCAAAGATTCCGTTGCAACCATTGCATCCGAATACGAAGGACAGCCAGTTGTGGCTATAGCACCAAATGCATTTAGTGGAAATACGGATTTAAAGAAACTTTATATTCCAGACACAATTGTTACAATTGGCGCAGATGCATTTAAAGGTTGTAGAAACCTAACGACAGTTATTTATTCTGTGGATGCAGAAGATGATGAAGAGGAGCAAGTTCCAGAATCACTTGATGCACAAAAGAGTAATGTTAAGGGATTGCAAGTTATAGAATCTGGCGCATTTAGTGGTTGTTCTGCATTAACAGATATTTTTAATTTCACAGACACATTAACAGCAATTGGAAATAATGCATTTGAAAATTGTTCATCCCTAAAGAATATAATACTTCCTTCTTCCGTAAGTTCAATGGGTTCAAACGTATTTAATGGATGTCCAAACCTTAGCATTGATATTAAAGGAAGCATAGATATTTCACGTTGGCCATCAGACTGGGCTGGAACTGGAGAAGGTAAAGCAGATATTAACCAAGAATTTAAGATTGTTTATGAGACAAGAAACAACATTGGAAGTGGTACTGAAACTGTTGTCATGAAGAATGGAAAAGTTGTTGAATACGAAATAGTCTTACTTCAAAAGACATTCGAATTAATCGTGCCAGAAGCTATCCCAGGATATGTATTTACGGGATGGTATACACAATCTTCTGGCGGTGCTGCAATTACGGATTCCTATGGAAAGAGTATTGGTTATTATAATAAAGAATCTAGAGCATATGCTCATTTTGAGGCAAAAAGTTGTGTAGTTCACTATGATGGAAATGGCAATACAAATATTACAGCAGAAGAAGATGACGTAAGATCATATACTGGTGGGAGAATTGAATTACTAACAGATACAGTATTTGAAAGAACAGGATATGTATTCTTAGGATGGGCATTAACAAAAGATGCAACAACACCAATAACCGAATTTACTTGTGGTACTGAGTCCTCTTACACTTTATATGCTGTTTGGAAAGCTAACACAAGAAAGATTACATTTGCACCTATGGGAGCAAATGATGGCTCTGTAATGGCAGATCAAATGATAGATATAGATGCAAGAGTAAAACTTAACAAGTGTACACTAGTCAAAGACGGGTATAATTTCTTAGGTTGGTCAAAATACCTTGCAGCGCAGACAGTAGATTATGCAGATGAAGCATACTACACAATGGGTCATGAAAATGTAACATTATATGCAGTATGGGAAGTTGCAACATTTACGTTAACATTCAACTTAGATAAGGGAACTGCAACTGGAACATATCCAGAAACATATCAAACAATTTCAAGCACAATATCAATTAGTAATCCAACAAGAGCAGGATATGATTTCGTAGGTTGGACAGGAACAAACTTAAACACGCCAACAAAGAACTTAACAATTCCAACTGGTTCATTTGGTAATTTATCATATACAGCAAATTGGAGTGCAAAAACAAATCACCTATGGTTCAACAGGAATTCATCTTCAGCAACAGGAGATATGTCTGCTATGGCAATTAAATCGGATGAACAAGCTACATTAACAATTTGTGGATTTGTTAATCCAGGTTACTCATTCAAGGGCTGGGCAGAAAGTGCAACAGGTGAAGTTAAGTATGCAGATGGCGCAACATATTTGATGGGACTTGAAAGTCAATATTATCTATTCGCTGTTTGGGAACTCGCAACATATGAAATCTCATATAAGTATATGGGTGGAACTGTATCTGTAGAAAACCCAACAAGTTATACCATCAATGACGCAAGTGTAACTATAGTTAACCCAACAAGAGAAGGATATGACTTTGCAGGTTGGATTGGAACTGGAATTGAAAACCCTGAAATAGAAATTTCATTTGTTCCTGGAGTAGAAAGTGGCAACTACGGAAACAAGATGTATACTGCAACATGGGATGCAAAACCATACACAATTACATATTACAAGAATGATCCAGAAAAAACAGATGAAACAGACAACAAGAAGAGTGATACCGTTTTAACTGGAACTCTATATCAATTACTGCCAAACACATTTGTTTATGAGGGATATAAGTTTGCTGGATGGGCAACAGAACGTGGGTCAACAACTATAGTATATTCTGCAAACCAAAAGATAGACTATCCACCAAACGATATGAGTCTATATGCCGTGTGGAGCAGTTCGTATGTAGTTGAACTTAACCAAACTGGAGATGGCTACTATATTAAGTCAGTTGCAAACCAAGAAGAAGATATGACAATCCCAGCATTCTATTGGGACGGCATACCTATTGTTGGTATTGTAAAAGATGCATTTAATAACAAGACAACAATTAGAACACTTATAATCGCTCATGATGATACTGGAGTAAGAGATACATTTGTAATTGGAGAAAACGCATTCATTAGTTGTTCAAAACTTACAAGCATTTCTATCCCAGAAGAAGTATCTGAAATTGGCCTAGGTGCATTTAACTTCTGTAGTGCATTACAATCTATTTCATTTGCGGCAACGAACAATAAGATTAGTACTAACGGAAGATATGAATTCATTGGAAACTGTATCATAGATACAGAGTACCAAGTTGGTGTAGATACAACAAGAGCAGTTGTGGCTGGATTTGCTAATAGTACTATAGCTACAGATCTAAATGTAACTGTAATTGGTAAGAAAGCATTTAAAGGAATGACAGGACTTAGAAATATCACATTGCCAACACTAACAACATTAACAATCGAAGAAGAAGCATTCTTTGGTTGTTCTGGATTAGAAGCAATTTCAATTCCAGCAAACGTAGCATCCATTAACGCATATGCATTCAGTGGATGTTCTGGTGCTGAATCACTTTACTTCGCAACATCAGGAACTGGAGAATTAACAATAGAAAGTTATGCATTCAAGAATTGTTCAAATATTGTTTCTGTAGAAATTCCAGAACAATGTAGTAATATTCAACCATATGCTTTCAGTGGATGTAAGAGTATAGCAGCATTATCCGTAAATCAAAACAACAGATTCCAGTATTATTCTAGAGATGATGCATTAGGTACGGAAGGTGTAAACTTCAATGCAATTATTAAGAAAGAAGGAACACTTAATGTTGTAGTTGTAGGCTGTGGTCAATCAAGAATTATTGCTCCAATGAATATAATAGGAGAGGGTGCATTCCATTATATGGGCAACCTTTTATTTACAATTCACCAAATTCCAAAGTCTATAACAGAGATTGGTAATTATGCATTCGCAGGTTGTACATTTAATTCATCCAAAGTTTTAAATACAAGAAATATTACAAACATTGGTGAAGGTGCATTCGCAGGATGTGCAACTATTACATCTGTAGTTATTACAGACACTGTTACAACAATAGGTTCAAACGCATTTAATAACTGTACTGGTATTACAACAATCACTTGTCCATGTACTGAGGCAGATAAACCTGCAGGATGGGTAACAGATTGGTACGGAAATGTTAGTGTAGAAAAGATAGTTTGGGCGGATTAATAAAAAATAATAAGTCTAGCGTTTTTGCTAGATTTATTTATATAAAGAGCAATAAAGGGGGAACTTTATGGACACAAAGTATAATGCTTTATTTACGCCATGGAAAATTGGCAACCTAGAAATAAAGAATAGAATAGTTATGACTTCTATGGGTGGAACATCTATCTTTGGTTGGATGGAACCAAACCACTTTGACAAAGAAGCAGCACACTTCCTATTAGAGAGAGCAAAGAATAACGTAGGATTAATACTTCCAGGTATTGCTCCTATTAGAGATATTTTAATGGGGAAGTGGTTATATAAAGGAAAAGGCAAGTTTAAAAAACTCAAAGAGTTTATGGATGAATTCCATAAAACAGGTGCTAAGATGTTTGTACAGCTCACAGCAGGTTTTGGAAGGAGTCTTGCTATAAATGACTTAATGGTAAAGGCAACTGAAAATAAGGCACTTGGAACGCTCTTAAAACCTATTCTTAATGTAGATTATTTAACTGCATCAGCATCTGCAACGCCAAATAGATGGTTTGATAGTGTATATAGCAGACCTTTAACAGTTGATGAAATCAAAGAGATGATAGAAGCATTTGCAAAGACAGCAAAGCTTTGTAAAGATGCGGGAGTAGATGGTGTAGAAATCCATGCTGTTCATGAAGGATATTTGCTAGATCAATTTACAATGAAATATACAAACCAAAGAACAGATGAATATGGTGGCTCTTTAGAAAATAGATACAGATTCCCGGCAGAAATTGTAAAAGCAATTAAAGAGGTTTGTGGTAAAGACTACCCAGTATCTTTAAGATACTCTGTAATCTCTAAGACTAAGGACTTTGGAAAGGGTGCATTGCCTGGAGAAGATTATGTAGAAGTTGGAAGAGATATGGAAGAGAGTAAGTGGGCAGCCAAGTTCTTGCAAGATGCTGGATATGATATGCTCAACTGTGATAACGGAACATATGATGCTTGGTATTGGGCACACCCACCAGCGTATATGCCAACAAACTGTAACCTCCAAGATGTTGCAGAAATTAAGAAGTATGTAGATATTCCGGTTGTATGTGCTGGAAGAATGGAACCAGAAGTTGGTGCTAAGGCAATAGAGAATAAAGAAATAGATGCAATGGGTGTTGCACGTCAATTCCTTGCAGACCCAGAGTGGATAACAAAGCTAATGAATAATGACATAGCATCTATAAGACCTTGTATATGCTGTCACAATGCTTGTTTCAACATGGCTCATTATAATGGTGTACCAAATGATCAAGCTCTTTCAGATAACGCAGGAATGGCTAGATGTGCTCTTAATCCAGAGACAATGCAATCCAAAAAATACAAGATTGTTAAGACAAACAAACCAAAGAAGATTGCAATTATTGGTGGTGGAATAGGTGGTCTTGAAAGTGCAAGAGTATTAGCACTTCGTGGGCATAAACCAACCATCTTTGAAAAGAGTGATAAGCTTGGTGGTGCATTTATTCCAGCAGCAGCTCCATACTTCAAAGAGAAGGATAGAGAACTCATAGAGTGGTATAAGAAAGAGATGAAAGATCTTGGTGTTGAGATAAAATTTAACACAGAGATTAAGTCTATGGAAGACATAAAAGACTATGATGATTACATCATTGCAACAGGTGCAAAAGCAAGAAAAATTGGAACACCTGGAGTAGAGAATTCTGTAGAGGCAATTGACTACTTATTAGGCAAGAAAGAAGTAGGTGAAACTGTAGTGATTATTGGTGGTGGATTGACCGGTTGTGAGATAGCTTATGACCTATTCCATAAGGGCAAAAAACCTATCATTGTTGAGATGAAAAATGACCTAATTGCAATACGTGGAATTTGTCTTGCAAACTCTTCTTATTTGAGAGATTTCTTTGCATTAAATAAGGTTCCAGTTTACCTTAGAGCGAAGGTTAAAAAGATTAATGCAGATAGTGTAGAGATAATAGACTGTAATGGCGAAAACAAGACTTTATCATGCAATAATAGCATATTATCTGTTGGTTATGTGCCAACACCAGTTTTAGATGGCAAGCATAATTTGGTTGGAGATTGCTCTAAAGTTGGCAATTTAAGAACCGTAATTTGGAAGGCTTGGGACATAGCAATGAAGATTTAATTTAGGGGTGAAAACTATGCAAGAAGTTTATGATTTTTTAAAGAAATGTGGAACATATTATTTAGCAACTGTTGAGGGAAATGAACCTAAAGTTAGACCATTTGGAACAGTTAATATTTTTGATGGTAAACTATATATTCAAACAGGTAAAGTTAAGCCAACATATAAGCAAATAAAAGCAAATCCAAATGTTGAAATAAGTGCATTCATGGATGGTCAATGGATTAGACTAAAAGGCAAGCTTGTTGAGGATGATAGAAGGGAAGCAAAGAAGTCTATGTTAGATGCTTATCCAGAGCTTAGAGGAATGTACAACGAGGATGATGGCAATACTGTAGTTTTATATTTTAAAGATGCAGTTGCAACATTCTGCTCATTTAGTGGTGCGCCAAGAGAAGTGAGGTTTTAATGATAAAGAATATTTGTGATTTAGTCTGTAGTGCTATTTCAAAGTGTGGGGCAAAAGGGGATGTAATGTCCTATGAAGATTCTTTTGATATTTTCTTCAATGACTATGTTGGAGAAGATTTTATAAACTTTCATTTTGAGATAGTAGGAGATCCTAAAATTGTTGTCTTAAGTTCTAAACTTCCTTTTGGATGTAAAAAGATTGATATGGCCATGGCAACAAGTGTTATCAATGAATATCTTATAAACGGTAGTTTTGATTTTGACATAAAAGAAGGCTCCATAACATATAGAATTGCTACTTGTTGGGTAGATGAAATGAAAGATAGTGTCCCATTTGAATATCTTATTTCCAAAGCAAAAGAAGACATAAAGGAATATGGAGGGTATCTAAAAGATATCCAAGATGATAAAATAGACTTTAACACCTTACACGAGAGGATTTTTAAAAAAATAATTAATTAAATTTGCCTATTTTGTGGTGCAAACCACATACGTGCACAATATGTTGACATACCTGTGTTTATCGTATATAATGTGCGTACCGAATGGAGTATTTCGGAATACGAAAAGGAATAGGGTATTATGGTTTCATCATTACTTATAGCTGTAATTGCACTTGCTGTATTGCTCATAGTAATCGGTTTAGTATTTATCAGCCGTAAGATGCTAAAATCACACATGTATTCTAGAAGAGGACTAGCACTTGTTTGTTCTTCTTTAGTAGTAATGTTCCCTGTTCAATTCCTTTTAATATTAATCTCAGTCCCACGTGGAAGTTTAATTAATATATCAAATGCAGTAGTAGAATTTGAGAAGACATTATCTCAAGAAGTTGTAGGACAATTAGTTGGACAAAATTTAGTATTTATGAATGCTATTAGTGTTTTGTCTACAATAACATTCAGTTTGTCCTTAGCTTTCTCTGTAGTTGCATCTGTAAATATATTATTATTAATTAGGATTCTACGTAGGGATTATAATCCAACATTAGTTCAATTAAATTCAATAAATTATTCAAATGAAACTTTAGTAGCTTTTAATTCTCAAAGCATCTGTCGTCTAAATATATAGAATTGCCCAAGTTTATTTTTATTATTGCTTAGTTAGCAAATATTAGTAGAGGTAGGGCAAATTTTATTATATGGAAAAAACAACAGTATGCATTGGTTTACCAAATGCGAAAAACAACAAAAATATATATAGTGATTTTGGAAGAAGTATTCTTCCAAGTGTTTCTATATGTTTTTTGGATAGTAATATCTAGGGAGGAATGAACATGCCGTATTATTATTTAATAGTAGCAGGAGTTGCAGTCCTCTTTGTTGGTTTGCTCATCTTGTTAGATAAGACAGTAAAGAATTTTAAGGCACGTGAGTGGATATTAAAGGGATTCGCTTTATTATTTACATTAATGTTTGTATGTAGATATTTAAGTGATACTATAGCTATTAAACGTACAATCGGATTAAACATTTTCTCACCATTTGGAATTAATGGACAAACTGAGACTGTATTCTGCTTGTTTATGTTCTGGCTAACCGTAGCATCAATAGTATTGCTTCAAACATATCCATTCTTCAAAGATAAGATTGCTATTTTAAAACATCTAGTAAAATTCTTTGCAACAACTGTTTATGCCATAAACTTCGCAACAATTAATATGCAAATACAAGCTTCATTTGGAGCAGGTGCATTAGAAACCATGAATATGGGAGGAATATTCTTTGCACTTGAAACTGGCTTGGCATTAGCATTATGTGCATTTGTATGGGTTAAGGAATGGAGAACATTCTTCTCATGGCAGGGTGCAGGAATTTATTTCTCTTGCTTGCTTGGAATGGTATTAGTTTCTGTTCCAATGTTTGCTTTCCAAGTCTTATTTGGAAAAGGCCCAGGAAGCTTTATAGTTAAGGATTACAACTTTGCACACCGTATGATTTTATACGGAGCAGCAATTATTCCAATTATAATAGCATTCTTATTCTACGGAAAAGACTATGACCATAAGAGATATGCAATTTGTATTTCATATAGTGCAAGTTATGAATTCCCAGATTTGATTAATTTACGATCTTATCCTTTCCACTTATGTAACCTAGCAGTTTATATGGTTCCTATATGTTTAATATTTAAGGTAAAGCATTTCTATTACTTTACTTTCTTTATTAATGTATTTGGAGCTTTGATGGCAATGGTTATGCCAAATTTGGGAAGTGATGAGTTCTTATTCACATATAGTAATGTAAGATTCTGGATTAACCACTACGATGCATTCTTTATGCCAATATTAATTATGGTATTAAAACTCTACGAAAGACCAAAGATGAAGGAAATGGGGTACTCATTAATCGGTTTTGCGGGATATTTTGCACTTGTATTATTTGTCAACGCATATTTCTCATCCAAGACGCCATGGGATCCAACAGACTTCTTCTTCATTAATAGTGACTTCATCGCAAGTAAATTTGGCCGTGGTGCAGAAGACTTGAGACTTATCATAATAAAGATTCCAACTAAGTGGGGAGAACCAATGGTATTCTATCCAGTATATCAAGCTATATTCTTTAGCGTATATGTTGGAGTAAGTTTCTTAATGTGGTATGTCTATTTAGTATTATTCCAAATCGAAGACAGTATTGCAGATGTATTTATTCGTAACAGAAAATATAAATCAGATATGAGAATTTTAGAAGAAAGTTTAAAAGGAAGGAATAGAAACGAGCCTATGAACGAAGCAGGAGAAAATAAACTAATTCTTAATAACTTTAGTAAAAAGTATTCAACAAGTAATGTTTACGCTGTTAAAGATGCAAATCTTGAAATAGACGGCGGACAGATCTTTGGATTCCTTGGACCAAATGGTGCAGGAAAATCAACTATCATTAAGAGTGTGGTTGGAATACAAACAATTACATCAGGAAGTATTGAAGTTTGCGGATTTGATGTAGAGAAACAATCCGTACAAGCAAAATTACAAATTGGTTTTGTTCCAGATCACTATGCTTTATATGAAAACTTATCAGGTAGAGAATACATCAACTACATTGCAAATCTTTATGGTGTAGATATAGAAGAAAGAAATAAGAGAATAGATGAATTTGTTGAAAGATTCCAATTACAAGGCTCATTTGAGAATCCTATTAAGACTTATTCACATGGTATGAAACAAAAGATAACAATTATGTCTGCTCTTGTACATAATCCTAAGGTATGGATTTTGGACGAGCCTTTAACAGGTTTGGATCCAGATAGTATCTTCCAAGTTAAGGAAACAATGAAACAACATGCAGCAGCAGGTAATATAGTATTCTTCTCATCACATATTATTGATGTTGTTGAAAAGATTTGTGACAAGATTGCAATCATTAAGAATGGACATATTATTTGCACAGCAGATGTAAAAGAAATAGAGGCAAGTGGAGTACAACTTGAAAACTTCTATAGAACAACAATTGAAAGTTCAACAGTTGAAAGAGAAGTGGATACATCTTTCCTTGAAACCAAAAAAGAAAGCATTAAAAAGAAATTCAAATTTGGTAAAAAGAAAGATGTAGAAGAGGCTCCAGTAGAAGAGGAAACTCAAGAAACAGAAAACAGTGAAGTTGAAACAGCTGAAGAACCAGTTGAAGAAACTCAAGCTGAAAATATAGAAACAGAAAGCGAGCAACAAGATAAAGAGTAAAAAAGATGGAAAAAGGACAAGTTAAAGAATCCATAAATAAGTCATTCTCATCATTAAGTAATTTGACAATGATGCAGCTTAAGGAGAAAATGAATTTCTCATTTAAAGCACATCCTAAAAAGTCACTATTGTCATTATCATTCTTTTTGATAGGTTTTGCTGCAGTAATAGTTATATGTTATTTCCTTATTAAC
>CAMVBZ010000041.1 GCA_947165815.1 uncultured Clostridia bacterium | reverse complement strand
AAAGAGCTTCAATATCTTTCATAGAGAAAGATACAGATTGCATCATGTAGTCCCCAAGCTTGTTCTTTGGTTTAAATATTCCTGGTGTATCTATGAAAACTATTTGGCTTTCTTCTGTTGTAACAATACCAAGAATTCTATTTCTTGTTGTATTTGGTCTCCAAGAAACGATTGCAACCTTCTCACCAACTAATTGGTTAATTAGTGTTGATTTACCTGCATTTGGAAGTCCTACTATACAAATAAAACCTGTCTTCATCTCTACCCCTTTATTCCTAGACCTGCTAGTTCTAATATTTGAGTTTGATGTGCTCTCATTACTGTCTCGTCTTTTTCTTCAATGTGATCAAAACCAAGTAAGTGCAATAAGCCATGAACTGTTAAGAATCCAATTTCTCTTTCAACAGAGTGTCCGTATTCTTTTGCTTGTTCTTCTGCTTTTTCTCTGCAAATACATATAGTTCCAAGAATAACCTTTCCATCTTCTTTCTCACCTTCACCAAAATCATCTGCTTTTACTGGCAAGTTTCCTTTTATGTCTTGGTCTGGGAAAGAAAGAACATCTGTAACCTTGTCTATTCCTCTAAGGTTATTATTCATTTCTTGGATTTCCTCTGGAGTTACTATATCTACTTCAGTAATGAAAATATCTTTTTGCTTAAAATGCAAAAATGTTGCTGTCTCTACATCTCGTATGATTTCTTTTTCTAAATCAGTTGCTCTATAAATTCTAATCATTATCTCTTATCTTTATCGTAGTCTACTCTTGAGTGATGAACAGATGGTAAAACTTCCATAATTGTCTTCTTTATGGTTGCAATATCTCCCATAGTTATTGGGCATTCATCAAACTGTCTTAAACTAATTTTTTCATCAACAAGTTGGTTAATCTTCTCTTCAAAACCTTCTTTAGTTTCTGGCATATATGCTCTAAATGCTGCCTCACAAGTATCTGCAATCATAATAATTGCTGCAACTTTTGTTTGTGGTTTTGGACCAGCATAAACATATCCTTGCATATCTAGATCACCCTCTGTTAATGAAAGTGCTTTTCTATAGAAGTATCCAACCGGTGCTGTGCCATGGTGTTGTCTTGCTATATCACAAATTTCTTTTGGCATATGATATTGTTTTAACAATATTTCACCAAACATTGTGTGAGATGTAATCATACGTACTGAAACCTCAGGAATTAATTCATCATGAGGATTGTATGTAGATTGGTTCTCTGCAAAGTATTCTGGTGATTTTAACTTACCAACGTCATGATAGTATGCTGCACAACGAGCAAGGTGTGGATTTTCTCCAATAGCTTGTGCACAAGCATCTGCCAAGTTACCAACAACTAGAGAATGGTTAAATGTTCCTGGTGCTTCAGAAGCAAGTCTCTTAAGTAGTGGGTTATTAAGGTTTGTAAGCTCATCCAACTTGAAGTTATCTGCGATGTTGAATATTCCTTCAAAGATTGCAACGAATGGCATAAATACTAGAATTGAAACAAAGTTGCCACCAAATCCAAATACTGAGTTCCAAAGAATATCCATTGGCATCCATGCGGACTTAGACAATGCTCCAATTGCTATTGTGGATAATGCATCCATTACTATTGCTATAATTGCACCACCCAAGGCTCCTAAAATGAACTTTAATCTTGTATTGTTTTGAGATACTAAGAAAAGCATTAAGATTGCACTAATCATGTTTGAAAGGATGGAAATTAATACAACACTTCCGTTATATCCTTGGAATACTCCTGTAAACGTGAATGTGAATGCAACTAGAACTGTGAGAATAAATGTACATATCATTGCTTCTCTTCTGCCAATCAACTCAACTATTACTAGTGCAGTAAATGACATAGGTAGAAGGAATGCTGTTGCCTCACCAATGGTTAAAGGCATAATTCCTTTGAGCAATGTGGAAGCTGTTAAAATTGCTAAATAGTTAATTGCTATAACTATAGAACAAAGTATGTAGTTTCTTCCAAGCTTGTATATTCTATTCCCTCTATTCAATGCAAAGAATGCAAAGAATAATGATGCAAAAACAAGTATGAAACTAATTAAGGTTGAAATAGAATCTCCTAAAAACTCTAGAGAGAAATTTTCTAAGAATGAATGGTTCTTTGAAGGATTTAAGTCTGCCATAAACAATGCATAAACAAAACATCCTATAGCAAGTAGTAACATAGGTACAAATGCTGCCCAGAAATTCTTAGAGAACCAAATTTGTTTCTCCTTTTTTTGTCTTCTGATTACCGATAAATCTTGAATATCATCAATCATTGTTATCTCCTGACGAGTCTTCTTTTACTCTGTTTTGTTCTTCTTTTAATTTTGCGTCTTTATCATAGGCATTTACTATTCTTGTAACCATTTCGTTACGAACAATATCCTTTGATCCAAGACTTATTATATTTACACCCTCTACACCATCCAAAATACGTAATGCATCTTTCATACCAGATTCAACATGTCTTGGAAGGTCTATTTGAGTAATGTCTCCTGTGATAACCATCTTACTGCCATCACCCATACGAGTTAGGAACATCTTCATTTGCTCTTTTGTTGTATTTTGTGCTTCATCTAGAATAATGAATGCATTTGAAAGTGTTCTTCCTCTCATATATGCAAGTGGTGCAACTTCAATGATTTGTTTTTCTATGTACTTTAGATATGTTTCTCCAAGCATCTCTTGAAGTGCATCATATAGTGGTTTGAGATATGGATCTACTTTCTCTGTTAAATCACCAGGAAGGAATCCCAATTTTTCTCCTGCTTCAACTGCTGGACGTGTAAGAATGATTCTTTCTATGTTGTGATTCTTGAGCTCATATGCAGCAACTGCAACGGCAAGATATGTCTTACCTGTACCTGCTGGTCCAACTGCAAAGACAACTGGATCTTTCTTCATTGCTTCCACATAAGCGTGTTGGCCTGGAGATTTGGCCCTAATTATTTTTCCCTTTTGTGTAATTGCAATTGTTCCAAGAAGATTGTTAATGGATTCAAGTCTTCCCTTTTTAACAAGGTCTATAACTACCATTACAAGTTGTGTTGTGATATCTTCTTTCTTTGCAAGATTCTTTAAAGCATTGATGGCTGCTAATGTTTGTTCAACATTTGTGTCTTCACCAGTTACTTTAATAACAGAATTGGATGTGAAAATCTTTACATCAAACTCATCTGAAAGTGTGGATATGTTTTTATCACATGTCCCAAATACATTTTGCATATCTTCATAATTATCAAAATGAAGTTCTTTAGTTAGTGTTCCTATAATTGCTCTCCTTTATGCGTGCGCATAGGTTATACTTATCTAGATTTTATCACTTAAAACTATTTCAGACAAGAAAATTTAAGTATACATTTATTATGCATACTTAAAAATTAAAAATCCCACCATCCGAAGACAGTGGGAAAATATTGATTTTTCGATATTCTAATAGTCTAAATCATCATTGTCGATTTGTTGTAATCCGTCATCTTCACCAGAATCATCACCGAAGGCTAAATCGTCATCATCGGCATTATTATCAACAAATTCACTATCTTGAGCGACATTAGGTGTTGGCTTTGTTGGGACAACAATTTGTGGAGGTAGAACTGGATCTCCGAATTCTCCTTCATCTCCAGTATCTTGATTTTCATGTTGTCTAAATGTTGTAATGCTTGGGTACCATGCAAGGTTAAGATCGCCTTGTGGACCATTACGGTTTTTCTTAATTAACAACTCAACCAATCCACCTTCTTCATTTCTTGGTGTTGTAGATGGTCTATGTAAGAACAATACAACGTCAGCATCTTGCTCGATTTGTCCAGATTCACGAAGGTCTTCAAGGTCTGGTTTTGGTTCAACCTTACTTCCCTTTCCATCATCCTTTGCACGAATTCTTCTAAGCTGTGAAAGAACAATGATTGGTGCTTCTAATTCTTTTGCAATTAACTTTAAACTACGTGATAAAGATGCAACGACTTCTGATCTACTGGACATTGTTTGACCTTGGATTGTATCGTTCATCATAAGTTGCAAGTAGTCTATAACAACCAAATCTAATTTGCCTTTCTCTCTTTGTAACTTTTTACACTTTGAGAAAATTAAACTTGGGGTATTCATAGCATAGTCATCAATATACAATTCTGTTTTTGTAATTTGGGAATATGCATTCATTTCTCTTGCTGTTTCTAGTGGAGATAATTTACTTCTTGAGTTCATATCACTAAGTGATACACCAGAAATAGAAGCAAGGATACGTTTTGCAAGGTTTACAGAGCTCATTTCTAATGAGAAGAATGCTACTCTCTTCTTTTGTCTTAATACTGCGTCTGTAGCAATATTTAATGCAAATGCCGTTTTACCAACTGAAGGACGTGCAGCGATAATAATAATTTCGCCAGGTTTCATACCCTTTAGTTTGTTATCAAGCAACTCTATGTTTGTATAAACATAATTTGTTTGGTTTAAACCTTGTTGTGTAGCTGTAATGAGATTTTGAGCTTCTGCAAAAACGGTACTTGCATGAGTTAAATCTCTAATATCTAAATCATCTTCAATCTTTGTAATCTCGTTTTCTGCAACATTAAGAGCTTTATCTGCATCATCCAATGTATATGCAGTTTCCAAAATTGTATTGCCTGCTGCTATTAATCTTCTAAGTGTTGAATCTCTTTGAATAATTCTAAGATGTTCATTTGCAAGTACAGAACTAATAACGCTATTGCAAAGATAGGATAAATACTCTGCTCCACCTATCTCATCAAATTTGTTCATTAATGTTAATTTGTCTTGTACTACATAGAAATCTATGGCCTTAGATTCCTTATTTAATTCTTTAAGTGCCTCAAAAATGATACGATGTTTTGCATCAAAAAAGTCATCTTCTTTAAGTCTAGGTATAAGATCACTTGCGACATTATTATCTATCATTAATTCTCCAAGCAAAGCTTGTTCTACTTCTAGGCTATAAGGTTCCTTTCTAATGGCTCCTGTTGGTTTCTTAGCTTTAGGCATTCTCTTGCTCCCTTACCTTGTTTTTTTTCTTCTTAATGCATAATGCAATTACAAGTCCTATTGTTAATCCTGCTATTGAACATCCAATTAACACTCCGTACCATGATGCTTGATTTGGATATCTTCTAGTGAGTGTGATGCTCATATTTCCGTTTGTTGGTTCATAAGAATGAATGTAGTACTTTCCAACTCTTGTTAGTTTTCCATCACTCTTAATGGACTTTAACGTAGTAACATAATCAACTCTAAACTTTGTATTATTGTATAATACATCGTTGTGATATTTTATATCATCAGTAAATATCTCGTCCACCTTTAAATAAAAAATTGATGTGTTAAACGATATATATGTAGTTTGTTTATAATAAAACACATTATCTTGTGTTGAACTACTATCAAATACTACCTCAGAAGAAATTTCTTTATCACTTTCAGTGGTAAAGCCAAGTACTGCTGTTACCGTATTTGTATCTTCGTTATACTCATAATTTTTTACGTAGATATAATACTTTTCGTTATCTTCAGAGTTAGAACATGCATAGCAAAGAAGACTAATGGATAAAAGCACCATTAATACCAATACTATGCAAATAATTCTATACCCTTTTCTCATTAATCTTTTACTAATTCGTTAAATGCATCTGCAAATTCTTTCATTGCTCTCTTGAATGGTTCTTCTGTTGTTAAATCAACATCTGCAAGTTTTAAGATATCAAGTGGTGGAAGACTATGTCCTGCACTTAAGAATTTCTTATACTTAGCAAAATATTTCTCACCATATTTGATAATGTTATTTGCAATTGTAATTGCACTGGTTAATCCAGTTGCATACTTATAAACATAGAAACTGGTGTAGAAATGTGGTATTCTAGCCCACTCATATTTGATTAAATCATTCTTGTTAATTGCTGGACCATAATACTGCTTGTTAAGTTTTTCATATTCATTGCAAAGGTATTCTGCTGTAAGAGGTATTCCTTGTTCAACACCTTTATGTGCTATTTCTTCAAATTCGGCAAATTGTGTTTGTCTGAATATTGTGGACTTGAACATATCGATATAATAGTTAAGCAAGTACTTTCTCATATCTCCTTTAGCATCCTTAAGTAAATACTTAAGAAGGAGAACTTCATTAACTGTAGAAGCAATTTCTGCAACGAAGATCTTATACTCTGCCTTTTCTTCACATTGAGTTGAATTGGAATAATATGTATGCATAGCATGTCCCATTTCGTGTGCTATTGTAAACATATCATGAATTGTACCATCATGGTTAAGATGTACATATGGGTGAACACCATAACAACCCCATGAATATGCACCACTTCTCTTTCCTTTATTCTCAAATACATCTATCCAACCATCTGTGAATGCTGAATTAAATATATCTGAATATTCTTTACCCATTATCTTAATTGCATCTTGTACAATCTTGGATGCTTTTTCATAAGAATACTTAACGTCTAAGTTAGACATTAGAGGTACATACATATCCCACATATTATAATCTTTAAGACCAAGTTGCTCTGCTCTATATTTCATATACTTATGCAATGTTTTTGTACCTTTATGGACAGCATTGATTAAGTTTTCATATACAACAGCTGGAACGTCTTCTGAATATAATGCAGCGTCTAAACATGTATTAAATTTTCTAATCTTTGCATAGACCCAGTCTTTTTTGCAGTTGCCATCATAGTTTGCAGATATCAAATTAATATGGTCTTTAAATGCATTGAACATAGATTCAAATGCTGCCTTTCTTACTTCTCTATCTGGGTTCATTATCAATGTTGAATATACCCCATGTGACATCTCAACTTCTTTGCCATTTACAACAACTGGTTTGAACTTAATGTCTGCATTATCAAACATTGTGAATACTACGTGAGGTACCTCTGCAGTTAAAGCAAATTCGGAAATAATTTTTTCTTCTTCCCTGCTTAGAATAATTGCCTTATCCTTAAGGATATCTCTAAATACTAAAGAGAAATTTTCAAATCTTGGATCATTTTGTAATGCCTTTAATTTTTCATCACTAAATTCACTAAGTTCTGGCGTCATAAAACTACAAATAGTCTTTGCTTGTACTGCAAGTTGCTCTGCTCTATTGGATAATCCTTGATATAAACCAACTCTTGTATCTTGGTAATAACGCATATATGCATAAACATATAGTCTTTCAATATGATGGCTAATCTCACTTTCCTTTTTGAGACATTCTAAAAGAATATTATCATCACTGAGTTTACCAGCATATTGGCCGAATGTAGCAAGTTCATTTTTAGCCAATTCAAACTCTTTTTCCCAATCCTCATCTGTTGCAAAAATATCTTCAAGTTTCCACTTGTAACAATCTTTAATTTGTTTTCTTTCTTTTGCCATACTTTTTCTCCTTACATACTAAATAAATTGTCATCTGCAAATACTGGTTCACAAGAAAGGTTAATTCCCATTTCTTTGAGAGGTGTTTCATCTGATTTTCCGAGCATTCTAGATGAGTGTGCTTCACATCCTGCTAATTTCTTTAAACAATCTACTGCTCTTGCTGCTTTAACATCTGTTGCTGCACATATAGATAATGAAATCAATGCTTCTTCAAGCGTTAATGTGTTGTATTTTTCATGTAATACTTTGTTCTTTAAGTCCAAGATAGGTCCAATGACATATGGTGAGATCAACTTCATATCATCTGGTATATCTGCAAGTTTTTTAACTGCATTAAATACACAAGCTGCTGATGCGGATAACAAATCTGTTTGTCTTCCTGTTACTATCTCTCCATTTGGAAGTTCAATAGCAAGTGCTGCTGCGCCATCATGCTCTTCACTCTTTGCAAGTGCAGGTGCAACAACTTTTCTATTTGATGGCTTAATATCCATTCTTGTCATTAAGAATTCAAGTCTCTTTACTGTATCTTCTGTTGCTTGTCCATTCTTAACATCACATAAAGCCTTGTAATAACGTCTAATTGTTTCTTCCTTACTTGCTTGTCTACATACTTCATCATCAACAATACAGTATCCTGCCATGTTTACGCCCATATCTGTTGGGGATTGATATACAAAGTCATCTCCTGTAATCTTGCTAAGAATAGTTCTAACAACTGGGAATACTTCGATATCTCTATTGTAGTTTACTGCTATCTTTCCATATGCCTCCAAGTGGAAGTTATCTATCTTATTAACGTCTTTCAAATCTGCTGTAGCTGCTTCATATGCAATATTTACTGGATGTTCGAGTGAGAGGTTCCAGATTGGGAATGTTTCAAACTTAGCATATCCTGCTTTTCTTCCCATACGATATTCGTGATAAAGTTGGTTTAAACAAAGTGCAAGTTTTCCACTTCCTGGACCAGGAGCTGTTACAACTACTAATGGTCTTGTTGTTTCAATGTAGTCATTTGCACCATAACCTTCATCACTTAAAATTGTGTCATAATCATTTGGGTATCCTTTTGTTGGACGATGAATGTGTACCTTTATTCCTCTGTTTTCAAGTTTTCTACAATATGCGTCTACTACTTGTTGTCCTTTATATAATGAGATACATACACTATTGATTAAAACACCAGTTGCAGAAATGTTGTCTATTAATCTTTCAACCTCTGCACCATATGTGATACCAAAGTCTGCTCTTGTTTTATTTCTTTCAATATCGTTTGCGTTTATGCAAATAATCAATTCGGCTTTATCTTTAAGTTTTTGTAATAACTTAATCTTTGCTGCTTTATCAAATCCAGGAAGGACTCTTGCTGCATGTAAGTCATCAAAAAGCTTTCCACCAAATTCCAAATACAATTTATCAAACTTGCTTATTCTTTCAAGAATATGCTCTGATTGCTTTTGCATATACATTTTGCTATCAAATCCAGTTTTCATATCTATACCTCTCAAAATTAATTCTGACTATTATCTTCTAGCGAAATAACTGCTGCTAGACCACTCTTATAAAATTTTCTGCCCTTGGTTGTTCTTGTGTCTATTTGTATATCTTCTGTGTTCATTACTTGAATGGTATCATCTGGAAGAACGAATGCTATATCATATGGCATCTTAACAAGTCCTATCCACTCTACTGATGAATTATCTAATTCAACTAACTTAACACCTTTTTGATATCTTCCTGCAGGATCTAACATAGAAGAAATTACTCTCTTAACATATCCAGCATTTGTAGCTACTACGATTTCACCTTCTTCATCTATTTGTCCAGCAAATACAACAGAGTCTCCATCATTGAGTTTAATACCTCTTACACCACCTGCTTTCTTGCCTTGGATTGGAACTTCTGAAACAGGATATACTAAACATTGTCCTTGCTCTGTTACTTCAAGTATGTTCTTCTCGTCATCTACTACCTCAACATTAATTACTACATCGTTTTGTTGTACTATTGTTGCTAAGGAATATGGACGTGCTTGACAGTATTCTTCTATATCTGACATCTTTACATATCCACCCTTTGTATAGAATACAAATTTTCCTACTGGTGTGGATGGGAAGAATATAACCTTAACAAATGTTTCACCAGGTTTTCCTTCTCTATTTACTGTATTAACTACAGCACCTTTGTCTGACCACTTCTTGTCTGGCAAATCATTTACATCTACCTTAATTACATTACCTAAATTTGTGAATGCAAATAAAGTTCCTTTATTGTTTACTGTAATTGCTTGTACAGGAAGGTTCTTCTTAGAATAAGAATCCTTGTTCTTCATTCCAATAATGTAACTCTTTTGAGAAATGAGTTTTATGGATCCCTCACTATCTAAAACTAATACACCATCTCTATATGCAATACTTTCTTCTGCTGTTGGAACGGCTTCTTGAGTTTCTTTGGCTTCTTGTGCTCCTACTATAGTAGACATTCTACCAATACTCATTCTCTTCTTTATATCTAAGAGCTCTTCTTTAATTACTCCATATTGACGTTTTGTACTACCAAGTATTGCTTCGTAATTTGCAATCTTCTTTTCAAGCTCTGCGAGTTCTTCTCTAAGTGCATCTGCTTCTAGATGTGTTAAAGACTTCAATCTCATATCTACAATTGCTTGTGCTTGGTCATCATCTAATGAGTACTTCTCTCTTAAAGCAAGTTTTGCCTTTGGCGTGGATTCACTTGCTTTGATGATTTGGATAACTTCATCTATGTTTTGAATAGCAATAATTAAACCTCTTAAAATGTTTGCTCTATTCTTAGCTGCTTTGAGGTTATATGTTGTTCTACGAACAATAATCTTCTTTTGGTATTCAATATAGTGTTCAAGAATAGCTTTTAAAGAAAGTAGTTCTGGTTTTCCGTTTGCAATTGCATACATGTTGTAATTGTAACTGATTTCCAAATCTGTCTTCTTTAATAAGTATTGAATAATCTTTTCAACCTTAGCATCTTTTCTAAGTTTAATAACACCTCTAACACCTTGCTTATCCGATTCATCTACAACATCTACTATATCTCCAAGTAAATCCTTGTTTTGCTCTCTTAACTCTGCAATCTTAGTTAAAAGCTTTGCTTTGTTAACTCCATATGGGATTTCTGTGATAATAATGTTCTTCTTGCCGTTTGTATCATTCTCTGTGTGATAACGAGAACGAATCATAATTTTTCCTCTGCCAGTTTCATAAATAGATTCAAAACTATCTACAGGATAAATAGTGCCTCCTGTTGGGAAGTCTGGGCCAGGAATGTATTGTAATAATTCGGCTGTTGTTAACTTAGGATTATCTATTAAAGCAACTGTTGCATTAATTGCTTCAGAAAGATTGTGCGTTGGAATATCTGTAGAAATACCAACAGCAATACCTGTTGTACCATTAACTAATAAGTTAGGGAAACGACAAGGTAGTGTTACAGGTTCTTCTCTACTATCGTCAAAGTTTGGTTGCCAATCTACAGTTTCTTTGTCTATATCTCTTAAAATCTCTATTGCCAAATGATTGAGTCTTGCTTCTGTATAACGATATGCTGCTGCTGTATCTCCATCTATAGAACCAAAGTTTCCATGTCCATCTATTAATGTCATTCTCAAAGAGAAAGGTTGAGCCATTCTAACTAGTGCATCATAAACAGATGTATCTCCATGTGGATGGTACTTACCTAAAACGTCTCCAACAATAGCTGCGCATTTCTTATATGGTTTATCTGGTGTATAGCCACCTTCTTGCATAGCATATAATATACGTCTTTGAACAGGTTTTAATCCGTCCTCTACTCTTGGCAAAGCTCTATCCAATATAACGCTTTCAGCATATGGCAACATGCTGTTATGCATTACATCTTCAAATGCTATCTTTAAAACTTTATCTTCAGGTTGAATAGGTATTTCAGTTTTCTTTGCCATATCTTATTCCTCCTTACCTTCGTCTATCTTAAATGTGTCTAACTTATTGAAATCTGCGTGCTCATAAATGTAGTCTTTTCTAATGGTACTATCATCACCCATTAAAATAGATATTCTCTTATCTGCTGCCGCTGCATCTTCAATAGTTACTCTTGTCAAAGTTCTTTGTGTTGGATCCATTGCTGTATCCCAAAGTTGCTCTGGGTTCATTTCACCTAATCCTTTGAAACGTTGGAGTTTGGTATTCTTTCCCATTTCCTTCTGCGCTTTTTCAAGAGCCGCATCATCATAACAATATCTAATCTCGTTGTTCTTTTGTAATTTATAAAGTGGTGGCATACCAATATAAAGGTGTCCATCTAAAACTAATTGACGCATATATCTAAAGAAGAATGTCATAAGTAG
>CAMVBZ010000040.1 GCA_947165815.1 uncultured Clostridia bacterium | reverse complement strand
TTATTCAACCCACTCAAATTCAACATCGCCTATTTCAACGGTGTCTCCTTCTTTCATGCCCATTGCTTTAAGTTCGGCAATAACGCCTCTGTCTTTAAGCACTTTTTGCATAAATGCAAAACTTTCTGTGGAATCTAATACAACATTTTGAATTAAGAAGTCTACCAATCCTCCTGTTACTAGGAATGTGCCATCTGGCATAAGGTCTATTCTGTAGCTTTGATCTTGTTTTACTTCGAGTTCAAAGTCTTTGTCTACCTCAACTCTGGATGGTGGTGGTAATTGCTCTACTTGCTTCTTAATCTCTTCAAGTAACTCCTCTAATCCCTCATGTGTATAGGATGAAATTACAAATACTTTTTTCTTAATTGCTTTTTCAAACTTTTTAATGTTTTCTTTATCTTCAAGTAAATCAGCTTTAGAACATACCACTATTTGTGGTGTGGAAGCTAATTTTTCTGAATGTTTCTTTAATTCGTTATTAATATTCTTGTAATCTTCTATAGGATCTCTGCCTTCACTACCAGAAATGTCTACAAGATGTACAATGATTCTTACTCTTTCTATGTGTCTTAAGAAATAGTGTCCAAGACCTGCACCTTCACTTGCACCTTCAATTAGTCCAGGAATATCTGCTATAACAAAAGAACCTGTCATGAGCTGTACAACACCTAAATTTGGATTAATTGTTGTGAAATGATAATTGGCAATTTTTGGTCTTGCAGATGTCAACACACTTAAAAGTGTGGATTTTCCAACATTTGGATATCCAACTAGGCCAACGTCTGCTATTGTGCATAACTCTAATGTTAATTGATGTTGCTCTGTTTTCTCACCTAATTGTGAGAATGTAGGTGCTTGACGCTTGGAATGAGCAAATCTTGCATTGCCTTTTCCACCCCTACCACCACGTAGCGCAACAAATGTCTCGCCTTCTGCATAAAGGTCTGCAACAACACTATTTGTTTGTGTATCTCTAATAACTGTTCCAACTGGGACTTTAATTACTAAATTTTGTCCACTTCTTCCTGTACAGTTATTGGGTTGTCCTTTTGCACCATCTTCTGCAATGTACTTTCTTTGATATCTAAATGGAACTAATGTATTAAGAGATGAACTTGCCTCAAAGACGATGTCTCCACCTTTGCCACCATCTCCACCATCTGGACCACCATTAGGAACGTACTTTTCATGTTTAAATGAAACTGCGCCATCTCCACCACGTCCAGCTTTTACAATTATCTTAACATAATCTAAAAAATCATTAGCCATTTGTTTCTCCTTTTACTTTGTAAAAGAGTCTAGCATTGCTTTAGCTGCTCTCTTACCAGCACCCATTGCAAGAATTACAGTTGCTGCACCAGTTTGTGCATCTCCACCTGCATATAAGTTCTTTATATTTGTTTCTCCAGTCTCTGCATCTGCCTCTATTGTTCCCTTAGGAGTGAACTTGAGAGCTGGATAACTATTTTTTATAATTGGATTTGGAGATGTACCAAGTGCAACTATTACTTGATCTGCTTGGATGTCAAACTCACTACCTTCTACTGGGATAGGACTTCTTCTTCCAGATGCATCTGGTTCTCCTAATTCCATTTTAACACAAGTCATGCCTGTAACGTTACCATTTTCTCCAAAAATACGAATTGGATTGGTTAGAATATCGAAAATTACTCCTTCTTCCTCTGCATGATGTATTTCTTCTGCTCTTGCTGGCATCTCTTGACGAGATCTTCTATATACCAAATGAACCTCTCCACCAAGTCTTACAGCTGTTCTTGCAGCATCCATAGCAACATTACCAGCACCGACTACAACAACCTTCTTACCACGTTTTACAGGGGTTATAGAGGATTTGTCATAGGCTTTCATAAGGTTAACTCTAGTTAAATACTCATTTGCAGAATAAACTCCAGCTAAATTCTCACCTTCACAACGTAAGAATTGTGGTAATCCTGCACCAGTTCCTATAAATACTGCGTCATTCTCTTCTAATAATTCATCTATATAGATGCTCTTTCCAACAACAACGTTTAATTTAATGTCTACTCCAAGTGCTGTTACTCTATCTATAACCTTTTGTACTAAGTCTTTAGGAAGTCTGAATTCTGGAATACCATATACCAAAACTCCACCAGCTTTATGTAGTGCTTCATATACTGTAACCTTTACGCCTTTCATTGCAAGGTTTGCTGCACATGTTAAAGATGCAGGTCCACTACCTATTACAGCTACTTTTCTATCTTTGAATTCGTCAGACTTAATATTACTTGTAATATTATTTAGTGCATAATCTGCAACATATCTTTCCAAATTACCAATTGCAACTGGACCTTCTAATTTGCCTCTTATACATAAAGATTCGCATTGTCTTTCTTGTGGGCATACTCTTCCACAAATTGCTGCAAGGTTATTGTCTTGTTCTAATATGGTTGCTGCACCATCTAAATCTTTTTCTTTGATTTTGCTTATAAATCCTGGAATATTAACATTTACAGGACATCCTTGTACACATTGAGGATTCTTGCAGTTTAAACATCTTTGTGCTTCTGCATATGCAATTTCATCTGTATATCCAAGTGCAACTTCTTTGAAGTTGTTTCTTCTAACCTCAGGTTCTTGAGATGGCATTAAGTGTCTATTTATCTTCTCCATATTCCCTCCTAAGATTACAAAGATGCTCTTGTTCTTCCTCTTTGTATACCTTTCCTCTTGCTATTGCTTCATCCCAGTCTACTTGGTGTCCGTCAAACTCTGGACCATCTATACATGCATATTTAGTCTTTCCACCAACTGAAAGTCTGCAACATCCACACATTCCAGTTCCATCTACCATTATAGAATTCATTGAAACAATAGTTTCAATATTGTACTCTTTTGTAAGATTACAAACTGCTCTCATCATTGGTAAAGGACCAACAGCAAATACTGCATCATATTTCTTTCCACCATCTACAAGTTCTTTTATAACATCTGTTACAAATCCCTTCTTTCCGTTGGATCCATCATCTGTAATGAGATATAAATTGTCTGAAGATTGTTTAAATTCATCTACATACATTAAAAGAGATATGTTTCTAGCACCAATTGCTACATCTACTTTCTTTCCTTCTGCTTTGAGTTGTTTTGCTTGAGGATAAATAACAGCAAGACCAATTCCACCACCAACTAAAAGTACACTTTCATACTTAGAAAGGTCTGTTGGATTGCCAAGTGGTCCAACAACGTCATGGAGAGCGTCTCCAATTTGCATTTTGGAAAGCTTAAGTGTGGAGTACCCTATAGTTTGAACGAGTATACACACTGTTCCATTTTCACGAGAATAGTCACAAATTGTAAAAGGAACTCTTTCTCCTTCTGCATCTACTCTCAAAATTATAAATTGACCAGCCAAACAATGCTTAGAAATATATGGAGCATAGATGTTATACTCCACAACATTTGAGGCTAAATCTCTTTTATTAACAATCTCGTAATCCTTCATGTTTTTAGTCCTTTTTATACTCAACTATTTTAAATTTTGCTCTTTTTTGAAATACTTACAGTACTTTTTTAGGCCACATTGGTCACATTTTGGCTTTCTGGCATCACATGTGTATCTTCCGTGAAAGATTAATAAATGATGCAAATGAGACCATTTTTCTTCGTCAAAAGCCTTCATTAATGCGAGCTCTGTTGCCTCTGGAGTTTCCTCATTTACGAGTCCAATTCTGTTTGAAACTCTAAACACATGAGTATCCACTGCAATTGCATTTTTTCCAAAGGCTTCTGCCATTACAACGTTAGCCGTTTTTCTACCAACTCCAGCAAGGCGCATTAAGTCTTCTCTATTATCTGGAATTTCTCCATGATAAAGTTCAATAACAGATTTTGCCATTTTTTGAAGATTCTCTGCTTTGTTATGATAGAAACCACATGGATGAATTATTCTCTCCAATTCTTCTCTATCTATTTTTGCAAGATCTTCTGGAGTTTTTACAACCTTGAATAAATCTTGAGTTACAATGTTCACCCTTTTATCCGTACACTGCGCAGACAAAATTACTGCAACAATAAGTTCAAAAGGATTTAGATGATTTAATTCACACCCAGCATCTGGATGCATTTCATCCAATATTTTGTAAATCTCAAGATTTTTTGAGGTCATTAGTCTATAATATCGTTCTTATAGATTGGGAATCTTTCAGTTAATGCTATAACTTTTGCTTTTACAGCCTCTATAGCGCCACCTTTGCTTTCAATAATATCAGCAATAAGATTACCTATCTCTACCATTTCAGCCTCTTTCATGCCTCTTGTAGTAACTGCAGGAGTACCAATACGTACACCAGAAGTTATTGTTGGCTTTTGAGGATCGTTTGGTATTGAATTCTTATTAAGAGTGATATGTGCTTCATCAAGCCATGTCTCTAATTCTTTACCAGTTACGTCTGTTCCAACAAGGTTTAAGAGCATTAAGTGGTTGTCTGTACCGCCTGATACAAGCTTTAAGCCACGTGCTAATAGTGTATCTGCAAGAACCTTTGCATTCTTTACAACTTGCTTTTGATATTCCTTGAAGTCTTCAGATAAATCTTCTTTAAATGCTACTGCTTTTGCTGCAATAATGTGCATTAAAGGACCACCTTGTGAACCTGGGAAAATAGATTTATCTATTTTTTTAGCTAATTCTTCGTCATTTGTAAGAATTATACCACCTCTTGGACCTCTTAATGTCTTATGAGTTGTAGATGTTACAAAGTCTGCATATGGGAATGGAGATGGATGAATTCCAGCTGCAACTAAACCTGCGATGTGTGCGATATCTACCATGAAATATGCTCCAACAGATTTTGCTATTTCTCCGATTCTCTTGAAATCTATGATTCTTGGATATGCACTTGCACCAGCAACTATCATCTTTGGCATAACTTCTTTTGCTTTTGCTTCTAATCCATCATAATCAATATATCCTGTCTCTGGGTTTAAGCCATAGCCAACACAATTAAAGATTTTTCCGGAAAGATTTACCTTAGAACCGTGTGTTAAATGACCACCTGCATCTAAAGATAATCCTAAAATGGTGTCTCCTGGTTGTAATACAGCATAATATACTGCAAAGTTTGCGTTTGAACCTGAATGTGGTTGAACGTTAGCAAAATTACAATTGAACAATTTCTTTGCTCTTTCTCTTGCTAAATCTTCTGCTACGTCTACAAATTGGCAACCACCATAGTATCTGTGTCCTGGATATCCTTCTGCATACTTATTTGTATAGAATGATCCAGCAGCTGCCATAACTGCAGGAGAAACTATATTCTCACTAGCTATAAGTTCAATGTTGTGTTGTTGACGGTCTAGCTCTTTCTTCATGGATTCATATAATTCTGGATCCTGTTCTCTTATAACTTTTAAATCTACCATTTTTATCCTCCTAAATAGTAAAAATACACCATAAAGGTGTATGTATTAGTTTATTTTGCTTAATACCCAGTTTTTGAGCGTATTAAAATCTTTGTATCCTACTGATCTATCTAATACCTCTCCGTCTTTAATTAAGACAAGGTTTGGTATTGAGTTTACGCCAAATTTAATGGCGAGTTCTTCGTTTTCATCTACGTCACATTTTCCAACTACAACAGTTCCATCTAATTCATCTGCTAGTTGTGCAACTACTGGAGCAAGCATTTGACATGGTCCACACCAAGTTGCCCAGAAATCTATTAAAACTACATCATTATACTTTACGATATCTTCATAATTGCTATTTGTAATTTCAATTGCCATAGTATTTTCTCCTTTTATTCTTCGTCTACTGTATCATAGAACTCATTTTCATCTAAATCTTTGTCTTTATCTAATCCATATTCACTTTGTTCTTCTGGATAATCATACTTGGATTTAGGTTCGTTTTTCTTTTTTATTCCTATGTTTGCAGCTTCTAGTAGTCTTCGTTCTTCTTCCTTTGCTTGTTGGACTTCAAGTTCTGTCATGATCCTTGTCATCTGAGGAGAAAACTTGTCATTCTTTCTAACAACAAATTTGTCTACAAGATAAGTTATAACAAAACCAAGAACAACACCACCAAGCGCCAAGCCAAGTGCAAGCCATACATTGTATATAAATCCAAGCCCTAATCCAATTCCAGCTAGAACTAATGGAATGGCATATACAAGAGCAGCTGCAGTAATTACTATCTTGTCTGACATATGGACTTCAACAAAATCTCCTACGTCAGCATTTAAGGTATTTTCAAGTGTTACAGCAACCTTGCCAGTTGGAGTTACAGCACACATATGACAAGAGTCACAAGCAGCATGTCTATCAAACTCAACAACGGCTCTTTTGCCCTTGCTTTTTAACTTAGCAACAACACCTCTTTCTACCATTTTTTTACTTATTTAAATATGCAATAATTTCATCTATTTTGATTTGATCAGATGAAGAATTTGCCATATCTTTAATTTCAACTACGCCACTTTCAAGTTCAGAATCTCCTAATACAACAACGTATTCAACTCCGATTTTATTGGCATATTTCATTTGTGCTTTAACAGATCTATTCATCAAATCTGTCTCTGCTTTGATTCCACATGATCTAAGATTGTCTACTATTTGGATTGCCTTTGCTTTAGCATTATCTCCCATAGGAGCAATATAAATTTTAGATGTTTCTTTCTCAGCTTTAAGAGAATTTGTATTTTCTAATACTAGTATTAGTCTTTCAAGTCCACATCCAAATCCAACAGCTGGCGTATCCTTTCCACCTAGTTGAGAAACTAAGCCGTTATATCTTCCACCACCACAAACTGTTCCTTGTGCTCCTATGTCTGTGCTAACAAATTCAAATACTGTTCTAGTATAATAATCTAACCCACGAACTATTTGTGGATTTACTTCATATTCAATTCCTCTAGCATCTAAATTCTTCTTAACACCTTCAAAGTGTGCTTTGCAATCCTCACAAAGATAATCTGTAACCTTTGGAGCATTAGCTGTAATAGCCTTACATCCTTCCTCTTTGCAGTCTAAAATTCTTAAAGGATTCTTATTAAATCTTTCTTTACATTGGTTACACATTTTATCCAAATTTGAACCAATATATTCCATAAGAGCCTTGTTATAATTCTTTCTGCATTCTGGGCAACCAATACTATTTATATATAGTCTAATTTGTGTAAGACCAACTTTCTTTAAGAGTGTATTTGCAAGAGAAATAATCTCACCATCTGCCTCAGGTCCTTCTGCACCAAACATTTCAACACCAAATTGATGATGTTCTCTTAATCTTCCGTTTTGAGGTCTCTCATATCTAAATATTGGAGAGATATAATATGCCTTCATTGGAAGAACAACTTGGTCTAGTGCATTTTCTATATAGCTTCTAACAACTCCAGCTGTTCCCTCTGGTTTAAGTGTAATGCTTCTATTGCCTTTGTCTTCAAAGGTATACATTTCCTTGGTAACTATATCTGTTGTCTCTCCAACACCTCTTAGAAAGAGTTCTGTGTGCTCAAAGATAGGAGTTCTAATTTCCTTGAACCCGTATAATGATGCAACTTCTCTTGCTGTGTTCTCTACATAGTGCCATTTGTATGCTTCTTCTGGAAGCATGTCTTTAGTGCCTTTTGGAATGTTAATCATGTTAAATTATATACTTCCTTAGATTTGTATTTTGTAATGTAGAAGCAAGGTGTGCATCTACATACTCTTTTGTTATTTCTACATTCTTTGTTGTGCCGTCATCGGATTCGAATAAAATATCCTTCAAAAGATTTTCCATAACTGCATGTAATCTTCTTGCACCGATGTTTTCTGTTTCTGCATTTGCAAGGTAACTTGCTTTAGCAATTTCTCTTATAGCCTCGTCATTGAATGAAAGTGTTACGCCATCTACCTTCAAAAGTTCTTGGTATTGCTTAATAACAGCATTATCTGGTTCTTTTAAGATACGTACAAAGTCATCCTCTGTAAGAGGTTGTAAGTCTACATGAATTGGGAAACGTCCTTGTAATTCAGGAACTAAGTCTTCCATCTTAGAGATATGGAAAGCACCAGCTGCTATAAAGAGAATAAAGTCTGTTCTAATTGAACCATACTTTGTTTGTACTGTACTACCTTCAACAATTGGAAGTAAGTCTCTTTGTACACCTTCTCTTGAAACATCTGGACCGTGATCTCTACCACTCTTTCCAGCAACCTTGTCTATTTCATCCAAGAATATAACACCATCTTCTTCTGCTCTCTTAAGAGCGTCTGATGTAATGGAGTCTTCATCTACAAGTTTTCCTGCTTCTTGGTCTTTGAGCATATCTAAAGCTTGCTTTACAGATAATTTTCTTCTCTTAGTTTGCTTTGGCATCATATTTCCAAAGATAGAACCAAGGTCTATCGTATTTCCAGGTTGGTTTCCTGGACCGCCAACAGAAATGGATTTTGGTTGTTGAGGAACATCTACCTCAATTTGAATTCCATCTAAGTGTCCGTTTCTAATATCTGAAAGTAATTCTTCTCTTAATTCTGCATCTGATTTATTACCAGTATCTCCCTTCTTTCTAATTGGAAGTAAGATTTCTAATAATTTTTTCTCAGCAATATCTGTTGCCTTTGGCATAACCTCTTTGTACTTTTCATCTCTTACAAGACGAATTGCATCATCTACGAGGTCTCTTATCATGGACTCTACGTCTCTTCCCACATAACCAACTTCTGTAAACTTTGTTGCTTCAACCTTTACAAATGGTGCATGGACTATTTTTGCAAGTCTTCTTGCAATCTCAGTCTTACCAACACCTGTTGGTCCTTTCATGATAATGTTCTTAGGAGTAATCTCTTCTCTAAGTTCTGGAGTGAGTTTACTTCTTCTATATCTGTTTCTTAAAGCTATAGCAACTGCTACTTTTGCATCATGTTGTCCGATAATATATCTATCTAACTCTGTAACAATCTGTTTAGGTGTCATGATATCTTCCATAGTTCTTCCTCCTTAGACTGTCTCAACAGTAATGTGGTCGTTTGTGTAAACACAAAGCTCACTTGCAATCTTTAAAGATCTAGTTGCTATTTCTTTTGCATCCAAGTCTGTAGCAGAAAGTAGTGCTCTTGCAGCTGCTAAAGCATAGTTTCCACCAGAACCAATTGCACATACGCCACCTTCTGGTTCAATAACTTCACCTGTACCAGAAAGAACATACATACTATCCTTGTCTGCGGCTATGAGTAATGCCTCAAGTTTTCTAAAAGCAGTTCCGTCTCTCCACATTTCTGCAAGTTGAACAGCTGCTCTCATTAAATTGCCTGAATACTTTTGAAGCATTTCTTCAAATTTTTCACTTAAAGCAAAAGCATCTGAAACGGAACCAGCAAATCCTACAACGACTGTATCATTGTATATTCTCTTAACCTTGATTGCGTTTCCTTTCATTATAACGCTTTCACCCATTGTGACTTGACCATCTCCAGCAATTGCTGTGAGGCCATTTCTTTTTACTGCACATATTGTTGTTCCACGAAATTCCATATTCTACCTCTGTAATTTCATTATATACTATGCGTATATATCTTTCTAGAGCCTGATTTCGTTTATAAGCGATTTTAGACAAAACCTCAACAACTTATACGTTTCTCCCTTAAAATTCGTTGTATGGGGCTCTAGTTGCCTTGAGAAGTTAATCTTCTTGCGGTCTTTCCACGTGCTTACACAATCTATTTGTGCAAACATAAATTGTTCCATCTTCCTTCTCTACGGCCTTCATAAATCCGCCACAGGTTGGACAAAGATATGGTGCTGGTTTATCCCAAGTCATGAAATCACACTTAGGAGTACTTGTATTATTTACGCAACCATAATATGTCTTTCCTGTTTTAGTTATTTTCTTTACTATACTTGCACCACATTTTGGACATATACCAACTGGTTCTACAATCTTTTTAATGTTTTTACATCTTGGATAATTAGAACAAGCTAAGAATTGTCCGTATTTGCCTTCTTTTATTAGCATAGGTGCACCACAAACGTTACATACGATATTAGAAACAATACCTTGTTGTTTTGGTGTTGGTGTTCCGTGTGCCTTTTCTAGCTCTTTCTTTAAATGTGGGTAATATTTAGAAACAAGTTCTAAACATGTCATATTGCCTTCTGCAATTTTATCTAATGCACCTTCCATTCTTGCTGTGAATGTAAGATCCATGATGTCTTTGAAGTTGTTTTCCATATACTCACAGACTTCTTTTCCTAAATCTGTTGGAGATATAGACTTGCCTTTCTTCTCTGTATATTCTCTCTTAGAAAGAACTGTGATGATACTTGCATATGTACTTGGTCTGCCAATACCATTTTCTTCCATAGCTTTAACGAGTGTTGCATCATTGTATCTTTGTGGTGGTTTTGTGAACTTTTGTGTAGGCATAATCTTTTCCAAGAAAAGTTTTTCATTTTCTGTAAGATTTGGAAGAGTTTTCATTTCTTCGTCTTCATCATCTTTCTTTTCCTCTGTTACAGAATAGATTTTTGTGAAGCCTGGGAATTTAACTGCTCTACCTTTAACTACAAAACCAAGATTTTCTCCGTTTGTACAATCTGCCTTAATATGAACATTCATTGTGTTGTACAATGCTGGAGTCATTTGAGATGCAAGATATCTCTCATATATAAGTGTGTAAAGTTTATATAGTTGAGTTGGAAGTTGATCCTTTAATGATTCTGGTGTTCTATCTAAGTGTGTTGGACGAATTGCTTCGTGTGCATCTTGTGCTGCATCTGAAGTCTTATATTGGTTTCCTTTTGTAGGAACATACTCTGGACCAAGTTTCTCTTTTAAATAACTTAAAGTTAATGCTTGGAAATCTGGAGATGTTCTAACTGAGTCTGTACGGATATAAGTTACCAAAGCAATAAGTTCACCATTAGCAAGTTTTACACCTTCGTACAATTGTTGTGCAACACGTGAAGTTTGGTCTGCTGTCATGTTAAGCTTTTGGCTTGCTTCTTGTTGCATTGTTGAAGTTGTGAATGGTGGTTGAGGATAAACTTTCTTAACAGATGAATCTATATGGTCTACCATATAATTTGCACCTTGCATTAAGGAAGTAATCTCTTTTGCTTGGTCTTCGTTTTCAACTTTAATTTTCTTGCCATTTCTATCTGCAAGATTAGCCTTAAAAGTATTAGACTTTGTTTTCTTTGCCAAATCTTTTGTTAAAGATGCAGCGATTACCCAGTATTCTTCTGGAACGAAAGCTTCTATTTCTTTCTCTCTGTCTACTATCATCTTTAATGCTGCAGATTGAACACGACCAGCAGAAAGACCTGGTTTTAATTTCTTAGAAATGATTGGAGAAATTTTGTAACCAACCAATCTATCTAGCAATCTTCTTGCTTGTTGAGAGTCTACTAAATTCATGTTAATAGATCTTGAGTGATCCAAAGCATGTCTAATTACGTTTTCTGTAATTTCGTTAAATTCAATTCTACAATCTGGATCTTTAATTCCAAGAACTTCTTGTAAATGCCAAGATATAGATTCACCTTCTCTATCTGGGTCGGTTGCGAGGTAAATTTTAGAATATTTACCAGAATTAATTTCGGCTTTCAAGTCATCTACAATTTTCTTCTTATCTGGAGAAATTTGATACAAAGGAGCAAAGTCATGGTCTATGTCAATACCCAAAGATTTTGTTGGCAAGTCTCTAACATGACCTTTAGTAGCTTTAACTACCGCATCTCCTTTTAGATACTTTTCAATAGTTGGAGCCTTTGATGGAGACTCAACTATAATTAAGCACTTTTTTTTGTCTGCCATATATACCTTCTTTTCGTTATTACTACCCTATAAAATTTGCCATAATAATTTATATATAATATATATAACTATAATGTGAGCAAATCTTTGTCTATTTAGGGTATCATTTACTACTTAAAAAATCAATTATTTTATGTCCTATTTTTGATACAATTCTCACTCAAATTATATTTGAATTTTTTTATATTTTATTCTCAAAAGATTAAAACAATATTAAAATAATGCGCTTTATATAAAATACGTAAAAACG
>CAMVBZ010000039.1 GCA_947165815.1 uncultured Clostridia bacterium | reverse complement strand
TCGTAGACAATGTTTCAGAAGAAGCAGAGATTGCAGGTACATGTGCAGCAAAGTATGCTCTTGGAGAGCTTAATAACAAAGGTAATAAGTACAATGTTAATGCCATTAACGGAGTAAGATATGCCTTGCCACAAGTTGTATATGGCGGAGAAGGAAAGGTAAGAATATTCTTTAGAGTTGGTGCTGAATATAGAAACACAAGACTTAATGTTAAGTGTGGAGATGAAGTATTACTAACAAAGAAATACCAAATTGTTGCTCCAGGTGAGATGCAACATATAGACCTAGATAAGAGTAAGATTACTGGAGATATTACTCTAGAATTGGAGGCATAATATGAAGAGGAAATTAGAAACGATATGTATTAATTGTCCTATGGGATGTCCTCTAGTTGTTGAGGAAATAGATGGCAAAATAGAGGTTACAGGATATACTTGTTTAAGAGGAAAGAAATACGGAGAACAAGAATTTGTTAACCCAATGAGAGTTGTAACAACTTTAGTTCTTTGTGAAGATGGAACAGCTCAACCAGTAAAAACATCTGGTCCAGTTCCTAAGGATAAGATCTTTGCAGTAACAGAAGCAGTACGTAATATTAGGTCGTCAAAAGACACAAAAATTGGGGATGTAATTATTAAAGATGTACTTGGTTTAGGGGTAGATATTATAGCTACTAGAGACGCTATATAATACCTATTTAATCCAAAAAAGAGACACTATGCCTGGCTATATGCTGGGCATATTTTTTTATTTTTAAAAACATTTATTTTTGCAAATCGGCACTTTAAGTATAAAAAATGATAAAATAAAATCATTTTATTGCAAAAACACCATTTTATATTTATATTTTCACAAACAAAAATTACAAAATTTTCCACAAAATTATATTGTTTAACTTGAACATTTAATTGCGTTGTATTATAATACCGAATAGTATGTACTATTATATATCGCATACGTAGTTATCTTACATAACAGAGAGGGATAATATGACAGCTTCTTTATTAGCATTAACATTATTTGGAGTCGAGTTTACATTACCTATGTTAATTGGTATTGCACTCGGAATTGTAGCACTTATTTTAGTTATCGTAATCATCGTTATTGCATCTATCAAAGGCAAGAGAGACAAGGAAGAAGATATCGAACCTATCTATGATGAACGTGATCCAGAAACAGGCAAAGTTTTACCAAAACCAGAACCAGTTGAGGAAGTTAAGGAAGAACAACCTGCAGAAGAAAAAGTCGAAGAGAAGGAACCTGAAGATGAAATTGCTACAGGCACTCTTGTAGAAGGTATAGATGAAGGTGAATTATTAGATTCTGAAGTAGAGGAAAAAGAAGAAGCCAAGGAAGCTCCAGTTGAAGAAGTAAAGGAAGAACAACCTGTTGAAGAAAAGGTTGAAGAGCCAACTCCTGTTGAAGATGAAGTTCCACCAGCAGTTACAGAGGAACCAGTTGAAGAAACAGCTCCAGTAGCAGGAGAAACTCAAGAAGATGCTAAAGAAGAACCAGTAGGAGAAGATGCTCCAGATATCCCACCATCTGTTGGAGACGAAGCACAAGAAGAAGTCATCAATGAAGAATGGACGGCAAACTGGGATAACTATTCAGGCGAATATGATGGATACTATTATGATGAAGTAGATGGTTGCTATTATGAAGGTGAAAGAGATGAAACCGAAATGGCAAACAAGATACAAGAAGCTAAAAACGAAAAAGCAAGAGAAGTAGAAGAAGCTAAGAAACGTCAACAAATTGCTAGAGAAGAAGAAGCTAAGAGAATTGCTGAGGCAAAAGCAGCAGAAGAAAAGAGATTAGCTGAAGCTAAAGCTGCAGAAGAACAAGCAGCACTTGAAAGAGCAAAGGCAGAAGCAGCTGCACAAGAAGCAGCCGCAGAGAAAGCTAAAGCAGAAGCTGAAGCACAAGCAGCCGCAGCAGCAGAAGCAGAAAGACAAAAGGCAGAAGCTGAGAAACTTGCAGAAGAAGCTAGAAAGGCTGAAGAAGAAGGCAGAAAGGCAGAAGCAGAAAGACTTCAAAAGGAAAGAGAAGAGGCTCTCGCAAGAGGTGCAGAAGCAGAAAGACAAAAAGCAGAAGCTGAAGCACAAGCAGCCGCCGCAGCAGCAGCCGCAACCGCACTTGCAAAGCAAAGAGAAGAAAGTGTTGCTAAGAGAAGACAAGAAATCGAAGAACAAAATGCTGTTAACCAAGCAAAGAGAGATGAATTACAACAACGTAGAGAAGCTGTTGAAGCTAAGAAAGCAGCAAGACTTGCAACAATGCCACTTGATGAAGATAAGTCCCTTAGAGGAATACCAGAGAAGCAAACACAAGGCTTAGATACATCTCTTATCTATGGTAAATATGTTGCAGAACATGCAGGAGAAAAAGGATTCTTCACATTATATGATAATAGAGGCAAAGCTATTTACGAATCATATAACTATGCAACAACAGATGCTGCTAAAGCAGATATTAACCGTTTCAGAAAAGCAATACTTAAAGGTTCTTCATCTATTGAAGAAGATGGAAATGGCGGTTTCTTCTGGAGACTTAAGATTGGACCAAGACAATTTGATGGACCAGTAGAAGACTCTAGAACAGCAGCTGCACAAGCACTTACACACGTTAAGGAATTTGCTTTAACAGACGTAATTAGAGAGCAATAATATATCTTAAATCAAATACTTAAAGCAGGGTTTTTTAGACTCTGCTTTTTTTGTGCTTTATAGATGGATTTATTTTAAAAAGAGAGCATGGTAACTATTAATATCCTTAACATTTGATGTTGATAAAACAACATAGTTTTAATAAAAATAAACAGAGCCTTTAGTAGACTCTGCTTATTTGTTTTGAGAATATTTATTAAAAAAGAAATTATAGATTGTGTCTAGTTCTTTCTTCTCTTGCCTTAAGTATTTCCTCATTAATTTCATCTAAAGTCATATCAACTTCAACACTATTGTTATGTTCTTTTTGCTTTTTAACAGGTGCCTCAATAGCTTTGTTTGCATCTGTATTGTTTTCTTCTAAAGTCATAGAGAAAGGAATACCATTTGCTATGATACTACGCTTTAAAAACATCCTTAAAGCAGTGGATAAATCAAGACCTAGATTTGAATAAACAGCAGTTGCTTGATCTTTTATATCATCATCTACTCTAAATTGTACAATTGCCATAATTTAACACCTTTTTGCCTTATTTGTATTTCAATTGTAGTACAAATATATACAATTGTCAACAAATGTAATACAAAAACATTTATTTTTAAAAAGAAAAATAATTATTCCAACATTAAAATTCTAGACACTTAAAATACGGAGTGATATAATTTGCACAAATTATATTTATTTAGAGGTACAAAAAATGGCAGAAGTAAAGAAAGGTGTTTTAGACGAATTAGAAAAACGTGGTCTAGTTAAGCAAGTAGTTTATGAAGATGACTTAAAAGCAATGCTTGATAGTGGTCCACAATCTTTCTATATTGGTTTTGACCCAACAGCAGATTCTCTTCATGTAGGACACTTCATGCAAATGATACTTGCAAAGCGTTTACAAGATGCAGGACACAGACCAATTATCCTTATTGGTGGTGGCACAGCTATGATAGGAGATCCAAGTGGTAGAACTGATATGCGTTCTATGATGACCAAGGAAACAATTGAACACAATGTTGAGTGTTTCAAGAAGCAAATGGCAAGATTCATTAGATTCGAAGGTGAGAATGCAGCAATATTAGTAAACAATGCAGACTGGCTTTTGGATTTGAACTATATAGACTTCCTTAGAGAAATTGGAGCATGTTTCTCTGTTAACAAAATGTTGACAGCAGAATGTTATAAGCAAAGATTAGAAAAAGGATTAACATTCCTTGAATTCAACTATATGCTAATGCAATCATATGACTTCCTTGTTTTAAACAGAAAGTACGGTTGTGTATTACAATGTGGTGGTGACGATCAATGGTCTAACATGCTTGCAGGTGCAGACTTAATTAGAAGAAAAGAACAAAAAGCAGCATTTGCTATTACATTCGCTCTTCTTACGACATCTGAAGGCAAGAAGATGGGGAAAACTGCAAAAGGAGCAGTATGGCTTGATGCAGAAAAGACATCTCCATATGATTTCTTCCAATACTGGAGAAACACAAATGATGCAGACGTTGAAAAAGTATTCCGTTACTTAACATTCTTACCAGTTGAAGAAATTGAAGAATTAACAAAGTACAATGACGAAAGAATGAATGCAGCAAAAGAAAGACTTGCATATGAGCTTACAAAACTTGTTCATGGCGAAGAAGAAGCAGAAGCAGCATTAAAGAAAGCACATGCAGCATTCTCTGGAGATGCAGATAATATGCCAACTGCTGTTATTGGACAAGATGTTAAGACTGTTGTAGATGCTTTAGTAGCAATTAAAGCCGCACCAAGTAAAGGCGAAGCAAGAAGATTAATCCAAGGTGGCGGTATTTCTGTAGATAGTACAAAGATTGCAGATATCAATGCTTTACTTACAGATTCACAACTTGCAAATGGATTCGTTCTTCAAAAAGGAAAGAAGAACTTCTGGAAGGTAACTGTTGAATAATGAATGAGATAACCTTTGTTAATGGCACATATAGAAGTGAGATAACCGTAAAGAAGTCCAGGTTTATCTGTTCTTTAAAAGGTGATGTTACAAAGGAAGAGGCTGAATCATTTATTCAAGGTATAAAAAAAGAGTTTCCAGATGCAAGACACAATTGTTTTGCATATGTGATAGATGAAAACACCTTTAGATATTCAGATGATGGCGAACCACAAGGAACAGCTGGAATTCCAATGCTAGAGGTTATGAAAAGAAAAGGGCTCTCCCAAAGTGTTTTGGTTATAACAAGATACTTTGGAGGAATACTCCTAGGAGCACCTGGACTTGTTAGTGCTTATACAGATTGTGCAGTTAATGGTATTGAGAGCGCTAAACTTGCCCAGAAAGCATACATGCTTTATATGGAAGTTACTGCAACATATCAAGATAATGCAAACATAGAGGCTCTAGCACGTAAAAAAGGCTATATTAAAGTAGATACAGTGTACGAGGATGTTGTTAAGTCCACATACATTATAGAAAAAGAAAGAAAAGATGCATTTGTAACGGATATAATCGAGATTACAAAGGGCAAAGCACAAACAGAACTAATTAAAGAAGGATACACAGTTATACCTTCGAAGGAGATACAATGAAAGTAACATTAGTAAAAGAGAGAAAGCAAAAACCAGATTTCAGCAATCTTGGATTTGGTAAGTATTTTACAGATCATATGCTCGTTATGGAATATGATGACTCCAAGGGTGGCTGGCAAGAACCAGAGATTATCCCATTTGACGATTTTAAGATTAGCCCAGCATGTTGTTCATTACACTATGGTCAAGGAATCTTTGAAGGATTAAAGGCTTACAAGAACGACAAAGGCGAAATTACAATGTTCCGTCCAAGAGACAATTTCATTCGTATGAACAAGAGTGCAGAGAGACTCTGTATGGCAAAAGTTGATATAGATGTAGTACTCAAAGCATTATCTGAATTAGTAGAACTTGAAAAAGATTGGATTCCAACACTTCCTGGAACATCTTTATATATCCGTCCATTTATGTTCGGATCTGAAGCATTCTTAGGTGTACATCCATCCAAGAAATTCTTATTCTCAATTATTCTTTCACCAGTTGGAAGTTATTATGCACACGGTTTAGAACCAACAGCTCTTATTGTTGAAGACGTTTACACAAGAGCATCTATTGGTGGTACAGGTGAAGCAAAGTGTATGGGTAACTATGCATGTTCATTACTTGCTGGAGAAGAAGCAAAGAAGAAAGGTTTTGACCAAGTACTTTGGTTAGATGGCGAAACAAAGCAATATGTAACAGAAGTTGGTTCAATGAATATGTTCTTTGTTATAGACGGTGTAGTATGTACAGCTGAATTAGATGGAAGTATTCTCCGTGGTATCACAAGAGATAGTGCAATCCAAGTATTAAAGAAGAACGGATACAAAGTAGAGGAAAGAAAGATTTCTATCGCTGAAGTAGTTGCAGCATACAAGAACGGAAAGCTTGATGAAGCATTTGGTACAGGTACAGCAGCTGTTATTTCACCAGTTGGAACAATCCAATACAAGAACGAAACATTAACAATTAACAACGGCAAGATGGGTAAGATTACAGAATGGTTATATGACCAAATCACTGGAATTCAAACACAAAGATTACCAGATCCATTTGGCTGGGTATATCATGTTGAATAATTGTGAAAAAGACTGAAGATATTATTAAAAACGATACAAAGTCTGAAATTATTGCAGATACAATTGAAGGCGAGGCGAAGGAATATCGCCTTGCTTTTGATACTGCAGCAAGATATTTAAAATCTCCAAAAACCGAATATGAAGTAAAGCAGAAGCTCTATGACAAAGGCTTCCACAAGACAGAGGTGGACCAAGTTATAGAGAAGATGAAGTACTATAAATACATAGACGATTACGACTATTGTAGGCTCTATATTTCCGTCAAAACAAAGAAGATGGGAAGGAAGAAAATGGAGTACAAACTCATCAATGAAAAGAGGGTAAATGAGGTAGTTGTAAAGAAGGCTATGGCAGAGTTTTTTAAGGCTCAAGATGAGAAGGAAAAGTGCAAGGATTTTGCCATAAAATATCTCAATAAAAAACACCTAAAATTAGACAGAGAAGGATGGGCAAAAGTTGGTCAACATTTATACCAAAAAGGCTATGATTGGGAGACAATTTCAAGCGTACTTTCTAGCATAAAACCAGGGGACTTAGACAGCAATGATTGAGCCAATTTTAGTAACTAAAGATCTAGTGAAAGAGTGCTTCCCAAAGAGAAATATTAACTCTAATAAAGGAACTTTTGGACATGCTGTAATTATTGGTGGAAGTGCCAAATATGTAGGTGCTCCACAGTTTACATCTAGTGCATCTTTGGCTACAATTAGTGCGCTTGGAAAAGCATCTATGAGAGTTGGTGCAGGAACATCTCAAATTGCAGTACCAGACTTTTTAGCAACCAATTTGTATAGTTTAACCCTTTATTCTGCAATATATTCATTAAAATCTAAAAATGGAAATATTGAGTTTGACAAGACTCAAATTGATGAATTAATGCATAGAGCAACAGCCTTTGCTATTGGTATGGGAATGGATAAAGGAGATGCTAAAAATATTGTTCAATACATTCTAGATAATGGTTCTCAAAATATGGTTATAGATGCAGATGGGTTAGGATCTACTTCTGATATTAAAGACCTAAAAAATAGGTGCATCTTAACACCGCACTTAAAAGAGTTCTCAAGGCTTACAAATCTATCTATTGAAGACATTAAAAAAGATTCAATTTCTATATGTCAAAATTATGCTAAAAATAGAGGTTGTATTTTAGTCTTAAAAGGCACCCCAGAAACCATAATAACAGATGGTAAAATTGTATACAAAAATACCACAGGAAATGTGTCTCTTGCTAAGGGTGGAAGTGGTGATGTTTTATCTGGAATTATTTGTGGTTTATTAGCTTGGGGATTAGATCCAATTAGGGCGGCATATTGTGGTTCATATATACTTGGGAGATGTGCTGAACTTAACAAGGTGAATGAATACTCGACATTGCCAGAAGATATAGTTTCTCAGATTCCAAAAGTTTTAGATGAGGTGGTTCTATGAAATTTAAATATGCCTTGTTTGATTTAGATGGAACCCTTCTTGAAAGTGCGCCTGGAATTTTAAGATGCATTAAAGAAACATTAGATAACAACCACATAAAATATAACCCAGAAGACTTGTGGAAGATGATTGGTCCTCCTTTTAGAGTTTCTATGGTTAAGTATTGTGGTATGACAATAGAAGAATCTGAGCAGTTTATAGTTGAGTATAGACAAAGATACAATGATTATGGTTGGAAGATGTCTAATCCATACAAAGGGATAGAGGAATTACTCATTAATCTCAAAAAGAGCGGAGTTATACTTGCAACTGCGACATCAAAACCAGAGAAGTTTACATTAAAAATGCTTGAATATCATGGACTCCTAAAATATTTTGATGTAGTTGGCGCAGCATTGAATGACAAAACAAGAGAAACCAAAAAGGACGTAGTTAATTGGACACTTGAACAACTTGGTGTAAAAGATAAGAGCGAGGCCATAATGATAGGAGACAGACTCTATGATATAGAAGGAGCTAGAGAATGTGGCTTAGATACCATAGCTGTGCTTTGGGGATATGGTTCTAGAGAAGAATTTGAAGAATACAAAGCAAAATACATTTTAGAGACAACTGAAGAAGTTGAACATTTAATTTTATATTGATATTTTTCTCGCATTTAAAAAGATATTCTATAAGTTACAAAAATGCGTATTTACGCAAAATTGTAGAATATTATTGTTGATTTTTTAATTATATTAGTTTAAAATACTAATATCCAAAAATGCGTATTTACGCAAAATTGTAGAATAGAGGTATGTAATGATAAATAGAGATGAATATCTTAAAAAATTGATTTCAAGAAAATGGAATGGATTAGTCAAGATTGTTACAGGTGTAAGAAGGTGTGGAAAATCCTATTTAATTTTTAATATTTTTAAAAAGTATCTGGTGGATTCCGGCATTGATAAAAGTCATATTATTGAGATCCAGTTAGATGACGATGTTTTTGAAGAATTAAAGGACAGAAAAAAACTTGGTGAATATATAAGATCCAAGATTGTTGATGAAGAAGAATACTATATACTTATTGACGAAATACAATTGTGTGATGGATTTGAGATGGTTCTAAATGGTCTTTTAAGAAAAAGTAACGTTGATTGTTATGTAACAGGATCAAATTCTAAGTTTTTATCTAGCGATATCATTACTGAATTTAGAGGAAGAGGAGACGAAATCAGAGTTCATCCATTGTCTTATAAAGAGTTTTATGATAGTTTTGACGGTGATAAACATAATGCATATCAAGTCTACTCAACATTTGGTGGCATGCCTGCTTTGGCGAAAGCAACTTCAAATGAATCAAAAATTAGTTATTTATCACAATTGGTTAATGAGGTTTATCTTTTAGATATTATTGAAAGAAATGATATTAAAAATGATAAGAAAATACTAGGAGAATTGTTGGATATACTTTCTTCCTCAGTTGGTTCACTAACTAATCCTACCAAATTGGAAAAAACATATAAATCTGTAGCCAATTTAAATATTAATAAAGCAACTATTTCTAGATATCTAGACTATTTTATAGATTCCTTCTTAATTAACAAGGTCCAACGATATGATATAAAAGGAAAGGCATATATAGATTCGCCATTTAAATACTATTTTGAGGATATAGGTTTGAGAAATGCAAGAATCAATTTTAGACAAAATGAGCCAACACATATAATGGAAAACATTATTTTTAATGAACTAATTGTTAGAGGATATTCGGTAGATGTTGGAATCATTGAGTATAATTACAAGGATGAGGATAAAAAAAGTAAAAGAAAACAATTTGAGATAGATTTTGTATGTAACGATGGAAATAATAAATATTATATTCAATCAGCATATGCATTAGAATCGCAGGAGAAAATAGATGTTGAAACACGAGGTTTGACTCATATAAAAGACTCATATAAAAAGGTAGTAATTGTCAAAGATTGTTATACACCTTGGCATGATGATAATGGGATTCTTTATATTGGTATCGAAGACTTTTTACTAGACAAAAACTCTTTAGAGAAATAGTAACAATTTCATTTATGATTAACAGGTCTTGGTCTCCAAGGCCTTTTTTTACAACGTCTTTTTAGTTTACATACCCATATATGAGTGGTATAATTTTTTAGAAAAATTAAAAGTTATATATAGGAGACTTTATTATGGCTTATAAGGGAATGACTCAATTGAGTACAAAAGACTTATGGACAATTCCAAACATTATCACTTATTTTAGAATGTTATGCGTACCTGCATTTGTTGTCTTAATGGCACTAGGCGGTGTATGGTCTAACATTTATTATTTCTATGGTGCATTAGGTGTATTCTTTGTTGCATCTGGTTCAGATTTAATAGACGGATACATTGCACGTAAATACAACATGTGTAGTGGTGTTGGTATGATTTTCGACCCACTTGCAGATAAATTGATGCACGTTTCAGTATTAATGTGCTTAGCACTTTGTACTGGTTTAACACCTCTTGGTAGAGATACATTAGCAGAATATAGTGATCCAAACTTACATTGGTATGTACACTATGCATTTGTTATTGCAATTCTCTTAAAAGAACTTGCTTTAATTTCAATGGCACCAATTGCTATGAAGAAGAAAGCAAAGGTTGAGGCAAATATGCTTGGAAAGGTAGGTTCTTTCACAGTGTCCGTAGGGGTTATTATGGCCTTCTTCCATCCATATGTTAAATTCGCAGATTGGGGTATCCTTGCATGGGGTATCTGCATTGGCTGGGCATCCGCTATCTCATATTTAAAGGATGTTATAGTTCAAGCAAGATTAGTATCTAAGGCAATTAAGGATGGAACTTATATCGAAGGCGAAACAGGAAGAGATATTCAAAATAGAATAGCAGCAGAAAAAGCAAAACAAAGAGAAGAAGAACTCATTAGAGAAAATGAAGAAGCAGCAGCTAAAGCTGAGGCTGAAAAGTAGAAGAATAATAAAGAAGGATATAAATATGAACGATATGGAAAAAACTTATAATCCTGAGTTTGAGCAAAGGATTTACGATTTCTGGCTTAAGGGAAAATTCTTTGAATCTCACCCAAATCCAGACAAAGAACCATTTACCATTATGATGCCACCTCCAAACATTACAGGTCAACTTCATATGGGACATGCATTAGATCAAACATTACAAGATATACTCACACGTTTCAAAAGAATGAGTGGGTATGAAACTTTATGGTTACCAGGAACAGACCATGCATCTCTTGCAACAGAGGTTAAGATTGTTAACACTCTTAGAGAACAAGGAATCTCCAAAGAAGATTTAGGAAGAGAAGGATTTTTAGAGAAAGCATGGGAATGGAAGAATAAGTATGGTGGCAGAATAGTAGAGCAAATTAAGAGACTAGGTTCATCTTGTGACTGGTCTAAAGAAGCATTTACTATGGACCAAAACTGTTCCAACGCTGTTCAAGAGGCATTTATTCGTTATTACAAGAAGAAACTTATATATCGTGGAGATAGAATGATTAACTGGTGTCCACGTTGTAAGACAGCATTATCAGATGCAGAGGTAGAATACGAAGAACAACAATCCAACCTTTGGCATTATCATTATCCATTTGCAGATGGTTCTGGTTATATTACTATTGCAACAACAAGACCTGAAACAATGCTTGGAGATACAGCAGTTGCAGTAAACCCAAAGGATCCAAGATATAAAGACAAGATTGGAAAGATGTTAAAGTTGCCTTTAACAGATAGAGAAATTCCTCTTATTGCAGATGATTACTGCGAAATGGACTTCGGTACTGGTGCAGTTAAGATTACACCTGCTCATGATCCAAATGACTTTGAAATTGGTATTAGACATAAATTACCACAAATTAGAGTTATTGCAGATGATGGTACAATGAATGAAAATGCTGGCATTTATGCTGGTTTAGATAGACTTGAATGCAGAAAGAGAGTTGTAGAAGATCTTAAAGCACAAGGTTATTTAGAAAAGATTGAACCATATGCACACAAAGTAGGAACTTGTTATAGATGTCATGAAACAGTTGAATCTATAGTTTCTAGACAATGGTTCGTTAAGATGAAACCACTTGCAGAACCTGCAATTAAAGCTGTTAAGACAAAGAAGATTGAATTCGTACCAAAGCACTTTGAAAAGACATATTTCAATTGGATGGAAAATATTAAAGACTGGTGTATTTCAAGACAACTTTGGTGGGGACACAGAATTCCTGCATATTATTGTGATAATTGTGGAGAAATGTATGTTGCAAAGTCTATGCCAACACAATGTAAGTGTGGATGCACATCATTCCATCAAGATGAAGATGCATTAGATACATGGTTCAGTTCAGCACTTTGGCCATTTAGTACTCTTGGATATCCAAAGAAGAATAAGAATTTATCTTATTACTATCCAACATCTGTTCTTGTAACAGGTTATGATATTATTTTCTTCTGGGTAGCAAGAATGATATTTAGTGGTCTTGAGTTTATGGAAGATGTTCCATTTAACGAAGTACTTATCCATGGTATTGTTAGAGACGAAAAGGGCAGAAAGATGTCCAAGTCTTTGGGAAATGGTATAGACCCATTG
>CAMVBZ010000038.1 GCA_947165815.1 uncultured Clostridia bacterium | reverse complement strand
TCAATATAACTAAACTCTGTGGATGTCCAAAGTATTACTTCTTCTGCAAAACGAGATAGGTGCATCATTATCATAGATAAATCGGATGAAAATTCTATTACATAGTCCCTATCACTAACTGCATCCATTGCATTTGCATATGGAGCACTAAATCCCAATTCTTTTGCAACCATTTCCCTATCTATTGGATAAGTAGTTCCAGCAAGTGCAGCTGAACCAAGTGGCATCTTTAATCTTTCTTTTAAATCTTCAAGTCTAGTTATATCCCTTGCGAACATATTTGCATATGCCATCATATAATATGCAAAGGTTACAGGTTGTGCCCTTTGTAAATGAGTATATCCTGGCATTATTGTGTCTAAGTTTTTCTCCGCTATCTCAACTAAAACGGAAAGCATATTCTTTAGTTCAGCAATAACGTTTTCTATTTCGTTCTTTACATACAGATTCATATCTAGTGCAACTTGATCATTCCTACTCCTTGCTGTATGTAGTTTCTTTCCCGCATCTCCAATACGTTTAGTGAGTTCCGCTTCTACAAACATATGAATGTCCTCTGCATCCATATCTATTTTTAGTGCACCACTTTCTAAATCTTTTAAGATACTATCTAATCCTTGCAAAATCTTTTCTACATCTTGCATAGGAATAATATTACATGCTCCCAACATTGAAGCATGTGCCATGGATCCTTTTATGTCTTCTTTGTAAAGTTTCATATCAAAGGTTATAGACTTGTTAAAATCATTAACAGCCTTATCCTCTTCTTTTGAAAACCTTCCTGCCCACATCTTTGCCATATCTTTAATCCCCTTGGAGACTCCTCCATTTATTGGAAGAGCCCCCTTATCATAAGTAAAACTACTTACTACTTTCCTTGTTCTTTTTATCCATTAATGCCTTAACTTTTATGGATAATCCAAATAGATTTATGAAGCCTGCAGAGTCTGCTTGGTTGTATACGTCATCTTCGTTAAATGTTGCAAAGTCCTCGTTGTATAGTGAATATTTGCTAGTTAAACCTGCTTTTATGATATTTCCTTTGTATAACATGAGCTTTACTTCACCAGTTACATTTTCCTCTACTTTGTCTACAAAAGCTTGTAATCCTTCTCTAAGTGGCGTGAACCATTTTCCGAAATAAACAAGCTCTGCATATTGCTCTGAAATAAGCTTTTTATAATGTGCTGTGTCTCTATCTAGTGTTATGGTTTCTAGTGCTTGGTGTGCCTTATATAGTATTGTTCCACCTGGTGTTTCATATAGTCCACGAGACTTCATTCCTACTAATCTATTCTCTACTATATCTGCAAGTCCAATACCGTTTTCGCCACCAACTTTATTTAATGCTGTAACCATTTCTACACCATTTAATTTCTTTCCATCTAGAGTTACTGGTACACCTTTTTCAAAACCAATAGTAATGAATGTTGGCTTGTCTGGTGCTTGGATTGGAGATACGCTCATCTCTAAGAATCCTTCTTTTTCATACTGTGGCATATTGGATGGATCTTCTAAATCTAATCCTTCATGAGAGAGGTGCCATAGATTCTTGTCTTTAGAATAGTTTGTCTCACGACTTATCTTAAGAGGTATGTTGTGTGCTTCTGCATAATCTATTTCTTCTTCCCTAGATTTAATATTCCAAATTCTCCAAGGTGCAATAATCTTCATATCTGGAGCAAATGCTTTAATTGCAAGTTCAAAACGGACTTGGTCATTACCCTTTCCTGTACATCCATGACATATTGCATCTGCCTTTTCTGCTATAGCAATCTCTGCAAGTTTCTTTCCAATTAAAGGACGTGCAAAGGATGTACCTAGTAAGTACTCATCTTCATATACTGCACCAGCCTTAAGTGTTGGATATATATAGTTTTGTACGAATTCTTCTTTTAAGTCTAAGATGATGAGTTTGCTTGCGCCTGTCTTAATTGCCTTTTCTTCTAAACCATCTAATTCTGTTCCTTGTCCTACATCTGCACTAACTGCAATGATTTCAGGATTGTTATAGTTTTCTTTTAACCAAGGGATAATAATGGATGTATCTAATCCACCAGAATATGCTAATACTATTTTCTTGATCTCGTTTGCCATAATTACATACCTCGTAATTTATATAATGTATTAGTAATGATATACACATTATTGTATAAAGTCAACAATAAATCGTATAAATATTAGGTATTTTTAAATATTTTTGTATATTTTATACATTTTTTATGCAATTTGCATATTTTTATGCATAAAATAAAGGATAGAATCTTCTTCTACCCTTTTTCAACATATCAAAGATAATTTATATTGTTTTATTTATAGATATTATTTCCTTTCAAATCAAATGCAACTATGACAGGAAGTTTTTCTAATTCAAATCTATATACTGCTTCTGTGCCATATTCTCCAAAACAAATTAAGTCTACCTTTTTAATACACTTTGCACTTAATGCACCAGCCCCTCCAATTGCAGCAAAATAAATAGCTTGGTTATTCTTTAATGCATCTTGCACACCTTGAGACACATTACCCTTTCCTATTATTCCTTTTAAACCATTATTAAGAAGTGGTTCTACTATTCCATCCATTCTTTTAGATGTTGTAGGGCCAGCTGAAGTTATCTTTCCATCTTTAAATGTTGGACCAACATAGAAAATGGTTTCTCCATTAATATCTACAGGTAGTTTTTCTCCAGAATCTATCATTTCTTTTAATTTCTTAACAGCCTTATCTCTTCCTGTTATTATAGATCCAGTTAAATATACCGCATCTCCACAGTTTAATGATTCTATATCTTTTTGAGTAAGTGGGAGTTTTATTTCTTTTATCATTAGAACACTACCTCCTCTTTTCTCATTGCATTACATCCAAAGTTAATAGCAACAGGAAGTCCTGCTATGTGTGTTGGATATTTCTCTATATGTACTGCTAAAGCAGTAATATTTCCGCCAAATCCTGAAGCACCTATGCCTAATTCGTTTATACGGGCCTTTATTTCGCCCTCTAATTCATTTAGTTCTTTATCTTGATTAATGCTTCCAATTTCCCTTAAAAGTCCATGTTTGGCCATTTCAATGGCTTTCTCTGGTGTTCCACCAATACCAACACCAACAACGTATGGTGGACAAGGACATGCTCCTGCACTCTTAGCTGCATCTACAACTGCTTCAACTACTCCTTTCTTTCCAACAGATGGAAGAAGCATATATAGTTTTGTCATGTTCTCGGCGCCAAAACCTTTTGGAAGGAATTCAATTTTTAGTCCCTCTCCATCTACTATATTATAATGAATGATTGCTGGGGTATTTCCTTTTGTATTTTCTCTGCTTAATGGATCTAAAACACTATTTCTTAATCCATTTGAATATGCTTTGAAAACCGCATTATTAATTGCATTAGTTAGACTTCCTTCAATATGAACATCTTGTCCGAGTTCCACAAAGAAAACTGCCATACCTGTATCTTGGCAAATAGGTACACTTTCCTTCTCTGCTATCTCTGCATTTTCTAATAATACATCCATAGCAAATTTGCATCTTGAGGATGTTTCTTCTTTTTGTGCTTTAGCAATTGCATCTTTAACATCTTTTGGAAGTATGGTGCAAGCCTTTGTAATAACGTCTGTTAATTTTTTCTCAATATCTAATGCATTAATTGTTCTCATAAGAACAATGTTACAGCAAAATAAACAAAGGTGCAAGTAGTAACTGAAAAGTATGTTCTAATAATTAAAACAGTTGACATAAAACGAGATAAAGCAATATAATGCTTTCACGATAATATATGCGCCGTTAGCTCAATTGGATAGAGTGTTGGTCTACGGAACCAAAGGTTAGGGGTTCGACTCCCTTACGGCGCGCCAAAACCGAGATTTAGGTCTTGGTTTTTTTATTTTTTATTGTTATCATAAAAGAAGGGAGACAAATATAATGGGCAAATTATTTATTTATTTTAGCAACTCTGGAAACGGAGAATTGGTAGCAGAAAAACTTAAAGAAAAAGAATATGATATCGTTAAGGTTGTTCCAAAGAAAAACCTTCCTAAATCTTTCGTTAGTTTATTTTTGAAAGGCGGATTCCTTGCGGGCATTAAAAACAAAATGAAGATACAAGACTTAAATGTAGACTTCTCTTCCTATGATGAAATTATTATAGGTTCACCTATTTGGAATGGTAGAATTACACCTCCAATTAATACAGTACTTGCAATGCCAGAACTAAAAGAGAAAAAATTGTCTTTCGTTCTCTATGCCGGTGGAGGCCAAGCACCTAAGTCTATTAAAAGATTAAACAAAGAATTCCCTGGCGCTGAAATAGTTATTCTAAAAGAACCTAAAAAGTATCCAGAAGAATTGGAAAAGATTTAATACTTCAAAAACATATAAAATAAGCAGCACCATTACGATGCTGCTATTTTTTATTTTATTGAGTTACTTTTTACACTACTTCTATGGACTTTATCTTTATCTCATTACCAGTGACTAGATATGTATCTAAACTGCCACAATAAGGACATTTCTTTGCATACTCTACAGTATCATAAGTTTTCTTACAATCTCTGCAATATGTAATGCCTTTTAGAATTATTAACTCTAATTCTGAATCCTTTAAGTAATTAGACTTTTTCTTAGCCCATTCGAAAGCATCCGTAAAGATATTTGGAATTACGGAAGATACTTCACCTATTTCCATAATGATTTTGGTGACTTTTTCTATTTTACTTTCTGCTGCAACATTATCTACTTGTTCGATAACTTGCATTACAATTCCTAATTCATGCATATCTTATTTTGCTGCCTTCTTTTCTTCTTTCTTTGCTTTCTTATAAGCTTTACGTTTCTTTGCCATTTCTTTTGCTTCTTCAGAACCACTGTTTGCGATAATCTTGAATGCACGCTTTGTTGCGTACTTGAGTAATGCTAAGACTTTGTCGTCTCCATTTCTCATATCTGTGCATTCTGGATGATCTCTATAGAGGTGAATTGCATCGAATTGACACTTTGTTGTACAGAGTCCACAACCAATACACTTGTTTGGATCTACATATGAAGCACCACAAGATAAGCAACGAGATGTTTCAATCTTAACTTGTTCTTCTGTTAATGTTAAGTGTGCATCTTTGAATGAATTCTTATGGTCTATGGATGCGTCCATACCTGCTTCTTGTCTTCCAGCTTTATCATAATCTGGGAATGTAATATCATCCTTATTTAATGGTGTATATTGTCTTCTATTTCTACCAATTGTTAAGTGTGCATTTGGACGTGCATGACGATGTAAGCTTTCTGCTACTTCATGTCCTGCTGCAATTGCATCAATAACAAACTTAGGACCTGTGAATACGTCACCACCAACAAAGATATCTGGATCATCTGTTTGATATGTGAACTTATCTGCAACTGGATAATTACCATGCCAGAACTTAACTTTTGTTCCTTCGAGTAATTTGCCCCATTCGATTGCTTGACCAATAGCGAAGACGATCTTGTCTGCCTTAACTTCCATTGTTTCGTTTTCATCATATGCTGGTGAGAACTTACCTGTTTCTGGATCTATTGTTCTTAAGCACTTCTTGAAGATAATTCCTGTTACTTGTCCTTTATCGTTTACAAGAACTTCCTTTGGACCCCATGCATTGCAAATCTCAATGTTTTCTTCGAGAGCTTCAGCAACTTCGTCTTTGCTTGCTGGCATCTCTTCTCTTGTTTCGAGTGAGAACATCTTAACTGACTTAGCATTTAATCTATGTGCATTTCTTGCACAGTCTATAGCAACGTTACCGCCACCAACAACTACAACATCACCTGTGAAGTCTTTCTTGTCTTCATAGTTCTTTCTGAGATATTCAACTGCAATATCTGTTCCTTCTGCTGTATCGTTCTTAACTCCAGGTCTTCTTCCGCCTTGGCAACCAATAGCGATGAAGAATGCTTTGTAACCTTGGTCTTTAAGTTGTTGAATAGTAATGTCTTTACCAACTTCTACTCCACACTTAATTTCTGCACCGAGTTGTCTGATTACATCTATTTCTGCTTCGATAACATCTTTTTCAAGTTTATAACTTGGAATTCCATATGTTAACATACCACCTGGTCTTGAATTCTTTTCAAAGACTGTTGGTGTATATCCCATTTCTGCGAGATAGTATGCTGCTGATAATCCAGCTGGACCACCACCGATGATAGCGATCTTTTCATCAAACTTGCCATATACAGATTGTACAACTTTTTCTGGTACATAACGGTCTTTAGAATTTAATTCTAAGTCTGCTACGAACTTCTTAACTGCATCGATAGATACTGGTGCATCAATCTTGCCTCTTGTACATTCTGCTTCACAACGCTTATTACATACTCTACCACAAACACTTGGGAATGGGTTTTCTGTCTTAATCATTGCAAGAGATTCACGATATTTTCCTTGTTTTGCAAGGTTTAAGTATGCTTGAATTGGCACATGAGCTGGACATGCTGCTTTACATGGTGCACTACCTTTGTCATATGTATTGGATTTAACTTGGTTATCTCTATAGTCTTCGTCCCATGCATATTCACCCCATCTGATTGCATCTGGAAGTGGAACATGTTTGTACTTAACTTCGTTTCCTGCTTTGTCACAAAGCTTTTGTCCAAGTTTAACAGCACCTGCTGGACAGATTTCTACGCACTTTCCGCAAGCAACACACTTTTCTTTTGTAACTCTAGATGTGAATGAGCTTCTTGAAAGGTTTGGTGTATTGAATAACATTGATGTTCTTAATGCGTTACAAATTCTTACGTTACAGTTACAGATATCAAAGATATGTTCTGAACCGTCTATGTTTGTGATTTGGTGTACATAACCATTCTTCTCTGCTAATGCAAAGATTTCGAGTGCTCTTTCTTTTGTAATATAGTGTGCACGTTTTGTTTCAACTGTGTAGTCTGCCATATCACCTAATTGGATACACCAATCATTGCAATCGTCTGTACATCCATCGCCGAGTACTGCACGTGAAGCACGGCATGAACAAATACCAGCTGAGATGTGACCTTCATATTTATCAAGCCAATATGAAATGTGTTCAAGGTCTACTGATTCGTTCTTTGCATCAATTTTTTGATCTAAAGAAATAGACTTGACTGCTTTATCTGCATCGTCAATTGCTTTTTCAACTGGGATAACGTGCATACCAATACCCATACCACCTGGTTGAACCATTTGTGTGATATTTGCAAGAGGTATAAATGTCATTCTTTCGAAGAAAGAAGTAACTGCTGGGTTTTTCTCAATTCTATCTAATGATGAATTGAATAATTCTGCTGAACCTGGTACGAAGAAAGGAACACGATAACGTTTTGTACGTGGGAAATTCTTTTCATCTACAATTGGCTTATTGTGATCATAACGGTCTGAATAGTCATATTCGATAATTCCAATATATGACATATCGTCTAATAACTTTTGTAATTCAATAGCCTCATATTGTGGGTTCATCTTGAGTAATTCTTCGAAATAATAGAATTTACGAAGTTTCATTTTGTTACAAACATCTACCATCTCTGGTGTAAGAACTTCTCTTAATCCCCAGTATTCTGGATGATCTGCTTTAACACCAAGTAATTTGTGTGGAACAACGTCTGTAATCTTTTGACCAAGTTTGCAGTATGCCTTTTGGACATCCTTCTCATTTTGGTACTTACTGATAATCTTATCGTTCTGTTTTGGCATAAGTAACTCCTTATAATTTATTTGTTTGTTTTCTTTTTAAAAAATTCTACAACTTCATCTATTCCATCGCCCTTCTTTGCAGAGATAGGAATAACTGTTGCGTTTTTGTTTCTGTAACTAATGTTTCTTCTAACATTTTCCATACTGAAATTGAAGTATGGGAGAGTATCTATTTTATTAATTAGAACTAGCTCGCACTTTTGGAAAATAAGAGGATATTTTAATGGTTTATCATCTCCTTCTGGAACAGAAAGAATCATCATATCTAAATGTGCTCCTGTATCATACTCTGCTGGACAAACCAAGTTCCCAACATTTTCCAAAAATACAAGATCCAAATCTTCCAATCCGAGTTCCATGAGTCCTTGTGTAGTCATACCTGCATCCAAGTGGCACATACCACCAGTATGAAGTTGGATAGATTTACAACCCGTTTCTTTTGCTACTTTTATAGCATCTACATCCGAGTCTATATCTGCTTCCATAATTCCTACACGGAGGAATTTTGAGAGTTTGTTAATAAGAGCAATTAATGTTGTTGTTTTTCCAGCACCTGGAGAAGACATTACATTAACTAGAAAAACTCCTTTGTCCTTTAAGAACAAGCGGAGTGCATCTGCTTCTTTATCATTCTCTTCAAAAACACTTTTAGATAGGACTATTGTTCTAACTTCTTTCATACTCCCTTTATATAAATGTAGGACTCCCACAAAAAGTGGAAATCCTACACCAATATTTATATTTTAGAAGAATCTACCTACTATATCTTTACTTGCAGCACATGTGTCTTCCATATCACCGAAGGAAATAATTTCTCCAGCGTAGAATGTGTTCTTTGTTCCTTGAAGTGCTTCGAGTTTGTCATACCAACCATCCGCATAATCTTGTGCAGATACGTGTGGACAATAGTAAACTTCTTGTGCAAAGTGTTTTTCTTTAATTGGGAAGCCAACTCTCTTCATATCTTCGTCCATTGTCTTCATAACATCATCGAAGTCCTTGTCTGGAGAGCCTGTGTGGTTAGCAAGAGCATAAACAGTTGCTGGGCAGTCTCTATCAAGACATTGCCAACGATTGTAGTAAACCATTGCGTGTCCGAGTCTTTCTGGAACCATATTTTCTACAAGGTAACCAGAGATATTTGGGCTCTTTCCTTCTTCGAATGTTGCGATGTAGTCACAGTATCTTTCGTGTACAATCTTTGCAAAGAGTTCTGCTTCTTCTTTAGTTGCATCTGCATATTTTGCAAACCAATCAAGTGGTGTTGTAACAATGAGTTTGTCGAATTCTTCTGTTGTTTCTTTTCCGTCTTTGGATCTAATTGTTACAAGAACTTTACCCTCTGGACGTTCAACTTTAACAACTTCTGTTTCAAGAATTGCTGGGTGTTTAAGTTTGTCATTAACTCTCTTATAGATTTCTTGTGTTCCATCTTGCCATGTCCAAAGTCTGAGTTTAACGAATTCAAGCGCTGTTGTAACGTCTAAGTACTTCATAACAAGAGCTGCTGGGATTTCATCAAAGAATCCATATCCGAAAGATGTGAATGGAGCGATCCAAATTCTCATAACTTCTTCTACTCCATTGAGTTTACAGAATTCTGCGAAAGGAAGTGCTAAATCTTTAAGATTTGGGTTTGTTCCCTTGATATAGTTAGGGAATGAATTTTCTGCTGTTGCGCCACAATATCCGTCAACACCTTTGGAAATTCCATAGTATTCGCCCTTTGCGACACCGATGTGGCCATAACAGTCATAACCAACATACTTTGTTTGCATGAGTTCGTTTAATTTCTTCATTTGTTTCTTAAGTTTGATAAGACCGAAGAGTTTCTTGAAAGAGAAATCAACCTTTGGGTTTGTCCAATCATCGATTGCACCGTCTAGTTTACGGAATTCACGACGCATATTTGGTTCGCCTGGTTTGAAGTCTGGTCCCTTGTGATAGTAACCACCGAATTCTTCCATTTCTGATACTGCATGGTATGTGATTGCACCCATGATTGCACCAGTTTCAAAACTCTTTTCTTCTGTCTTTCCATTGTGTGTGACTTTGAGTTTTGGAGACCAGCATTTTCCACCAACTTTGTTTAACTTTTCATAAATAACATAGTTGGAATAACCTTTCTTTTCAAGGTACATTGCGCTAGATAGTCCTGCAGGACCGCCGCCAATAATACAGATTCTTTCATTTGTGTTGCTCATAAAAATTCTCCTTTTTGAATTATTTTTTGATATTATAGTATGATATTTATATCATTTTTTATCGTAAAAGTAAATATATATTTATTTTTAAGTAAATTATAGCATATAGTTAAATGCGAGTAGTTTTTGTGATTTGCTCAGTGAGATAATCACATAATTCATCTATACCCTCTTGTTTTACTGCTGAAGTAACAAACACTTTTGCATCTTTATTTCTATATGCAATATTCTTTTTTGCTTTCTCTCCATCGAAATCAAAGGCTGGTGCTACATCCATTTTTGTTAAAGCGACAACTGATGCAACTTCAAACATTAAAGGATATTTCAAAGGTTTATCATCTCCTTCTGGAACTGATAATAAAACCAAATTTTGTGTTGCACCTGTATCAAACTCTGCTGGGCATACCAAATTACCAATGTTTTCTAAAATAACGAAATCTACATCATCTATTCCCAATTCTACCAATGCATCCCAAGACATTTGGCAAGTAATATGGCAAGCGCCACCAGTGTGCATTTGCATAACCTTTACTCCAGTTTGATCTGCAATGGTTTTTGCATCCACATCTGAATCAATATCTGCTTCAATTATCCCTATTCTAAAGCGGTCTTTTAGTCTATTTACAAGTTGAACTATAAGTGTTGTTTTCCCACTTCCAGGGGATGCCATAACGTTAAGATAGAATATCTTTTTCTCTGCTAAATCTTTTTTGATCTGTTTAGCTTGTTCATTATTTCTTGATGTAATGTCTTCTTTAATTTCTACAATTTTATATTCTTCCATATTCCCTCTCTTATGCAGTTAGTACTGGAATTATTAAGTTAAAATAATTGTCTGCCATATCCTCTGGGGTTTTATCACAGTTTCTATTTACCCACCAAAGTGTTAATTCTGTTAAAGTTGTAATCAAATGATTTGCAAGCAAACTTTCATCCATCTTCTTGCATTCATATTCTTTGAATATGTAATCATAGACTAATTCATTTAGGTGTTCTTTTAAATCTTGAATAAATATTTCCTTGCCTTCTGAATTCAAAATGCCCTTTATTTCATCTTTATCTTCAGCAAAATGATAGAACATATGAGTGATCACATGTCTATAATCATTTGTATGAGAAAAGTCATGATGTGTCTCTGGTTCTAATTCATGGCAAAATACGTGTGAGAATATCTCTTTACATATTGAATGTAGAAGTTCTTCTTTAGTTTTATAGTGTTCGTAAAAAGTGGATCTACAAATATCCGCTTCGTCTAGAACATCCTGAATTGTAATTTCTGAATATTTCTTTGTTTGTAATAACTGGGAGAATGCTCCTCTAATGGCCTTAATAGTTTTTGCTTTTCTTCTATCCATAATCTATCCCCTGTATGTTTTCAAACAATATGTTCACTAACTCATATTGTATTCATTTACTTATAAAAAGTAAAGATTTATAAAATAAACGTTGACCATCTCATAGCATCTTGTTATAATTACCATACAAAACAATTATTTTTGTTTGATAACATAGAAAATTAAGGGATTTGTTCGGAATTGAATACAGACTTATTAAAAGAACAGATTGAGGCATACTCAAAGAATAGAACGAGGAATTGGATAATTATTGTCTGCTTCCTTGTTGTTTTATTTATTCTAGCTATGATTAGCGTTCTTTTAGGACAATCCAATTTATCTTCCCTAGATGCAATAAAAGCTTTTTTTAATAGTGGTGCTGAAAAGAATATAAGAATAGTTTGGCTTATTAGAATGCCAAGGATTCTTGCTGCAATTGTTGTTGGATTTGGGCTAGCAATTTCCGGACACATTATGCAAGTTAACCTTCAAAACCCACTAGCATCCCCTACATCATTAGGCGTATCTTCTGCAGCAACATTTGGTGCAAACCTTGCTATTATTATGGGCGCTGGTTCATTTGCTGGAACTGCAGGAAACATTCTTAATATTAGTAATCCTTATGTTATTACAGTTGTTGCATTTGTATTTGCTTTTGGTTCCGTTCTTGCAATCTTAGGCATTTCTAAAATACAAAACTTCTCACCAACAACAGTTATTCTTTTGGGTGTAGCTGCAACATCCCTATTCACAGCTCTAACCACACTCGTTCAATATCTTGCTAATGACCAGGCTTTATCTGTTGCTGTATATTGGACATTTGGGGACTTAGGGAGAGCATCTTACCTCAAACTTTTAATAATGAGTGTTGTTGTATTTGTATCCTTTATAATCTTCTTCATTTTACGTTGGAGATATAATGCTCTGGGTTCTGGAGACGAAATAGCAAAAACATTAGGTGTTCATGTGAGTGCATTAAGAATTGTATCTTTACTCCTTGCATCTTTAATTACAGCCGTTTGTGTTTCATTTGTTGGTGTTATTGGATTCGTTGGAATTATTTGTCCACAACTCTTAAAGAGATTTATGGGTTCGGATTCAAGATTCCTTCTTCCAGCATCTGGATTGCTTGGATCTATTCTTTTATTGGTTTCAGATGATATTGCAAGATTAATAGTGCCTGGAATGAATCTTCCTGTTGCTGCAATTACTGCAATTATTGGAACACCATTCTTCATATATATTCTATTAAGGAGGAAGAAAGCATG